>VGNF01000044.1 GCA_016866195.1 Chloroflexota bacterium
CCCCGTGGACTTAAAATCCCTGGCTTCGATCCTGGGGGAGAAGAAGATGCATGTGCCTTCTGAGCGTGAAGCGGAGCGCCTGACCGGATTACAGACGGGCGGAATTTCGCCTCTGGCATTGATCAACAAGGGTTTTCAGGTGGTGATCGATTCCGCTTGTGACAGGCTGGAAGAACTCTATATCTCGGGCGGTCAGCGCGGATTAAATCTCAAAATATCAGTCGAGGATTTGAAGCGACTGGTGAATGCCCGAACAGGTCCAATCAGCCGGCTGGAATGATCTGCCGGCAAGAGCGGACAAAGGTTCAGCCTGACTGCTGTCAGGATTGAATCTCCGCAACCTTTTCCCCGTTTACCCACACGCTGTATGTACCGGCGGGGAAACTCCCAAGTGGATAATTTACTTCAAAGGATTCAAGCATGGCGATGCAGGTGGTTTTCACGTCCACCAGGGAATACACTTCAACCAATATCCGGTTCTCCGAATCAGGGGGATTCGCTGCGATTCGCAGCTTATGGCATGGGGTGGGCAGGTCCCCCTTGATGGCGAGGGTAAATTGAGGCGGGTAGCTTTCCAGGATCAGCACCTCGGTTGATTCCACAAAAGCCGGCTCGCGCAGGAAATTGGAATCCTCAGGGTTTGGCAGGTAATCGTTTCCCTGCGATGGTGGTGGATCATCGCTGGAGATCGGTTTCTCCAGAATGGGAGCACATGCGTATAGCGTCAACAATAGGATCGTCAAGGTCAGCTGCTTCATGGTCTCTCCTCAAATCGTGAATGGGATCTGGACGTAAGACTCCCTGGAAAAGTTCCGCTAATACACGATGAAATCCCCGATCAATCCCTGGTTGACCCAGACCGTATAGCGGCCCGGCGAGTACACCCCAAATAACAGGCTGGCTTCGAACTGCTGAAACACGTTATCGCAATTTACGTCCGGATTCACAAGGCTGTAGACTTCAAGCTGGATTTGATATGTATCGTTCGGTGGGTGGAATTCGATTCGTAACTCGTTGCACACGCTGGGCATGGATCCCAGGAGGTTCAATTGCACGCGCGTGGGTGTCAGATCCGTCCGCTCGGAAAGCTGCATCGAGGTCAGGATCAATCCGGCCACCTGCCGGTCCGCATCCTCCGGCCTGGGCGCGTATGGGTTCTCCTCGGAGGCGAGGATGTAGGGCACCGCCGGAGTGATAGTCGGTTTGGGTGCTGGAGCAGCGAGGCAGGCGCTGGAAATCAGGAGCAGGAGGTAATGAGGATAGTTTTTCAAATTCAGGGAGTATCTGGAGATCAGGCGCCACCCTCACGTGTATCCCTGCCGAAGCGGACGCTTTCGAAAAGCACCGGTGCAACGACGTAGATCCCGCGACCGCTGACGGCGATGGATTGGTCCGGCAATCGGATCTCTCCGGTGGAAAAGATCTTGCGCTCATCGGTTTCGGCGATGCGCGTCTCGAGGGATAATGAAACGCCGAGCGGCAGCGGTTTGTGATAATTGATCTCGAGGTTGACAGCCGCCACCTTGTGCCCTGCTGCCCACACGACCAGGCCCATGGCTTCATCCAGAATGGCGGCTGAGGCGCCGCCGTGAACATGTTGGGGAGGGCCTTGCTGGGCTTCATTCAACGTGAACTCGGAAGTCAGAACGCCGCGCTCATCCACCCACCATGTCAATCCGATGCTGTGGGGGTTGTCCGTGCCGCAGACGAAACACCAACCGTGATAGGGGAGTTGCCTCTTCATGGGAGTATTGTACTGCCGCGCAAGTCGGATTGCCAACCTGGCCCCTCGCATGCTAGAATTCCGCTCATGCGGATTCAGATCAAATTGATCGCCAATTTCCGCGAGTTGCTTCCACCCGGCTCAAAAAATGGCATTGTGGAATTGGATCTCCCAAACGGGACGACCGTGCGGGAGGCGATCACAAGGTTCGACATTCCTCTGGATGGGTCGAGCGTGATCGTACTGAACGGTCTCACCGTGGACCTGAATACGCCTCTCAACGAAGGCGACAGAATCACAGCCTTTTCCGCGATCGAGGGGGGATCAACCTATAGACAAGGAGATGACGATGTACGGCTGGCACCTGCGAATCCTGCGAGTTAATCTTACGAACAAGAAGGTTACCAAAGAGGACGTCGATCCGAAGTTTGCGCGCGATTATTTGGGCGGGCGCGGATGGGCGATCCATTACCTGTATAACGAGATGGATCCCAAGGCGGATGCCCTGTCGCCTCAGAACATCCTGATCTTTGCCACCGGTCCGCTCACCGCTACTCCCGCGCCGACCGGTAACCGCTACATGGTGGTCACCAAATCTCCTCTCACGGGCGCGCTGGCGCACTCCAATTCGGGCGGCGAATTCCCCACCTGGATGAAACGAACGGGCTTCGATCTTTTCATATTCGAAGGGAAAGCGGATGGACCGGTCTATGTCTGGGTGAATGAGGATCAGGTGGAGATCCGCTCCGCGGCGCACGTCTGGGGAAAGCAGGTGCCCGAAACCACCGACCGATTGAAAGTGGAGACAGACCCCGATGCGCGCGTAGCCTGTATCGGTCCCGCCGGGGAACATCAGGTATTGATGGCCGCCATCATGAACGACAAGAACCGCGCCGCGGCTCGCTCCGGTGTGGGCGCGGTGATGGGCAGCAAGAATCTCAAGGCTGTGGTGGTGATGGGAAACAAAAATCCGCCGCTGTTCAACCCGGATGGCATGCGTGATATCAGTGTGGATACCTCGAAGAACGTGGGGATCGACGTCAAGAAGGGTTCCAACCTGAGAATTTATGGCACAGCCTATGTTCCACAAGTGACGAACACGCTGGGCATCCTCCCAACGCGCAACTTCCTGCAGGGTACCTTCGAGCATACCGACAAGGTGGATGGCGTGGCGCTCAAGGAACAGTACCTGATCAAGCACGTTCCGTGTTACCGCTGCCCGATTTCGTGCGGACGGCTGACCGAGGTTCCCGATGGACCGTACAAAGGCAAGGGGGAAGGTCCGGAGTATGAAACGATCTCCTCGCTCGGGACCGGCTGCGGCGTGAGCAACCTGGCTGCCTTGACCAAGGCCAATTACCTGTGCAACGAACTGGGGATGGATACGATCACGACCGGCATGACCATCGCAGCGGCGATGGAGATGTATGAGAAGGGTTACATCCCCGAGTCGGCCATCGGCATGCCGTTAAAGTTTGGAGATCACGATGCGATGATCGCCATGATCAAGAAAATGGCGTCTCGCGAGGGCTTCGGAGAGGACCTGGCCCAGGGGAGCTATCGCCTGGCGGAAAAGTATGGTCATCCCGAAATTGCGGTCACCGCGCGCAAGCAGGAATTTCCGGGGTACGATCCCCGCGGTTCTCAAGGAATGGGCCTGCTGTACGCTACTTCCAACAAGGGCGCCTCGCACATGGAGGGGGATGTGGCTTACGAAGAGGTGTTCGGGGTTCCGATCAAGGAGGACCCGCTCACGACGGATGGAAAACCGGAACTGGTGAAGCATTTCGAGGATTCCTTCGCACTGATCGACAGCTCCGGTTTGTGCGTCTTCCTCGCCATCCGCTATGTCTTCAGCAAGGACCGTATGGTCTGGCCGGAGAGGCTCTCGGAGATGATGAACCTGACCACCGGCGCAGGGTACACGCCGGAGGAGGTCATGAAAGCCGCTGAGCGTGTGTATAACCTCGAGCGGTTGTTCCTGATCAAAGCCGGGTCGGGGCCGGAAAATGACACCCTGCCACAACGCATGCTGCACGAGCCGCTGCCGGATGGCCCCGCCAAAGGAAAGGTGGTGGAACTCGATAAAATGCTGCCCGAGTTCTACAAACTCCGAGGCTGGGATGAAAAGGGATACCCGACGAAGGAGAAATTACAGGAGTTGGGTCTGCCGGCATAATTCTGTTACGAGCCCTGAAGACGATCTTTGGGGCTTTTTCTTTGTCAGGTTATTCGATGGGTCCACAAGATTCCAGTGAGACATCGGAGTGTCAGCATGAAGAAGAACATTGCCAGGGCTAGTGGAAAGGGACGAGGAGAACGAAAACTTGGGGGAGTCGTGATTGTGCTTAGCCTGGTTGTGCTCTCCCTTCTGTTTGACAGGATTGTATCCCGGGAAAAATTCCAGACTGCTGTCGGTCGACAATTGCTTGCCCAGGCACAACTCCAATTCGAGACGGACGATTCGAAACGGATGACCGCTGTGCTTTTGGCGATCGAATCGATGAAATTGTCACCCTCTGTTGGAGCAGCCCAGATCATGCAGGAAAGCCGGCTGGCGTATACGATTTCAAGCATGTCCCATGACAGTCACGTGAACTGGATTGGATTCAACCCGGATGGGCGGTATGTGGTTTCCCTCGGCAGCTATGACAACTCTGCCCGTGTGTGGGAGGTGGAGTCGGGAAAAGAAATCGCCCGTATGACTCATAGTTATTCGGTGGGATCCGCAGATATCAGTCCGGACGGCAGGTACGTAGTCACAGGTGGTGATGCCGGCGATGTGCGTGTGTGGGAGTTGGAATCAGGCAAGGAAGTCGCGCGCATGGTCCTTGGCGGCTATGTCGGCTCGGTCGCGTTTAGCCCCGACGGAAATTCCATTGTCACCGGCAGTACGGACGGACTTGCCCGTGTATGGGATGCGGGGACAGGTGAAGAGATCGCCCGCGTGGATCAAGGGGGAAACGTGAACCATGTGGCCTTCAGCCCCAACAGCCGTTACGTTCTGTCCGGTGAATACGCCGAATCCCTGATATGGTGGAGAGCCACCGGCGAGGTGCTTCTTCGCCTTCAAGGGACGGCACTGGCATTTAGCCCGGATGGCCGGCTCGTTCTCGTGACCACCTGTGAGGTGGTGGAACCGAGTTTTGCCTGCAGCCGGGGTTCCCTGCACGTAGTCGATATCCGAAGAAATGAGGCGATCTCCCGCATGATCCATGAAGGATACATCACCGCCGTATCCTTCAGTCCTGATGGACAATACGTCGTCTCGGGAAGCAGCGATGCCACCGCGCGCGTCTGGGAGGTCAGTACCGGGAAAGAGATCGCACGGATGGAACACGACGGTCATGTGTCCTCCGTGGAATTCGGTCCTGCGGGTGGATATGTAGTCTCCGGGAGTTATGATCACACTGCTCGTGTTTGGGATGCCCAAACAGGTGAAGAGCTTTACCGCGCGGTCCACGACTGGGGAGTGAATTCTGTCGCATTCAGTCCCGATGGGAGATATCTGGCGACAGGTGGGGGTGACCGAAGGGGGCGCGTCTGGGAGTTGACTGAGCGGTTCGAGGCAGCCCGGGTAAAGCATGAAGGTCCAATCTGCTGCATGAGTCTCAGTCCGGATGGCCGGTACGCCGCATCCGGCGATGAAGCTGGCAATATCCATGTATGGGAGATAAGAACCGGTAACTCAATTTCCCACATGCGGGATGACAAGGGTGTGACATCGATCGATTTGTCTCACGATGGGAGATATGTCGTAACCGGAAGTTATGAAAATTCCGCCAGAGTGTGGGAGGCTGATACGGGACGGGAAAATGCCCGCATGCAGCACGAGAGCTACGTCCGGTCGGTGGCTTTCGATCCGCTGGGCAGATATGTGGCTTCCGCAAGCGACGATCGGACCCTGCGGGTATGGGATGCAGGGACGGGCGCGGAGATGTTTCGTGTAACGTATGAAGCATACCCAACTGTTGTGACCTTCAGCCCCGACGGCCGGTATGTAGCCTCAGGTGGATGTGACAGAATGGAATCGGGAGGTTGCGTTCAGGGTTCCGCCCGGATCTGGGAGGTTGGAACCGGGAAAGAGATCTCACGCATGATCCATGACTACCAGGTCTCTTCGATTGCCTTCAGCCCGGATGGAAGGTATGTCGTCTCGGGTGGTGATCTTACGGCTCGTGTTTGGTCAGTGGCTAGCGGTCAGGAAATTGCTCGTGCAGTTCATGAAAGTGGAACGTATTCCACCTCCTTTACCCGGAATGGCCGATACGTGCTCTCCGCCGGTGGCAAGGATGTCCGCGTGTGGGAAGCTCACAGTGGCAAGGAAATTGCTCTCTTTTCTCATGAGGAATTCGTTCATTCCGCGGCCTTCAGCCCCGACGGAAAGTATGTCGTCACGTTTGAAGTGAACGGCAATGTCGCACGCGTATGGGATGAAAATTTGGAGCATGAAATCGCCCGCTTGACTCATGAGGCTCCGCTCTCCTTTGCCTTTTTCAGCCCGGACGGTAAATATATAGTCTCTGGAAGCAGGGGGCAAATCGCCCGGGTCTGGATCTATCTCCCGGAGGATGCAATCTCCGATGCATGCTCTCGCGTCACCCGCAATCTGACGCGCGCGGAGTGGTCCCTGTATGTCGGAGACTTGCTGCCCTTTCAGGCCGTCTGTCCTGGTCTGACGGTTGAGCCGGACCCGGAGAAAATAAAACCCGTGCTTCCTTACCTTGTTCCGACTCGCGTGCCTGCTCCATCATAATTCCATAAAACATTCAGTGAGTTTGAAATCCGAAATCTATTTGACCAGGAAAAAATCCTCCAGGTTGTCCGTCGTTGCCAGAAATCTGCGGAAAGCAGCCGTTTCCTTCAGGATGCCGCGCAATGCGATGAATAACTCCGCCTGCAAGTAGGGATTTTTCTCCCGCTTCTCCGCAGAAAGTTTTACGGTATCCCCTTCGGTTTCGATGGTCAACTGACCTCCGGCTGCGAGCCACTCCAGGCCGATCTGCACTGCGCTCTCTCGGGCGGCCATGGCGGATGCCAACTCCTGGAGGATCACCGCCCCTTTGCGTTGGTTGAGAGTGTATTTGCACAGTCCGGCGAGTCGCGTCAGGAATTCCTCGGATTTTTCCTCGGCCGGGGGGGAAGCGATGACACGCACCCTCCTGGGTTTCACCATTTCCAGGGCATATCGTAACTCCACTGGAGAGGGGGGAGAGGTGTAAATCGCAAGCTCCTCCGCGGGATGAAGTTCGAATCGGGACCTGCCCTTGTCGCGGTCCCCTCCTTCCGCCCAGACTAATGTGCCAACTGGCAGGGATTCGATTTGGTCCGGTGCCGTCCGGAGGTCGATGACCTCGAATTTTGTTTTTCGTACCTCGATCGGCGCTTCCCGGACGATTCTGAAATCGACGAATTGCAGGGTGAGTTGCTTCTGCCCTCGATAGGTGCCGGTGCGGATCGAATACGCGATATCGAATTTGGTTTCCGTATCGGGGAAATCCTCCCCGGCGCCGTTCCACCATAGCAGATCCTGTTCATTTCCATTCTCATCGACAACCATAATGCGACGATGTTCCCTGGTCTTTCCAATGTCTTTCGACGATTTCAGGAGCACATTTTGCGTTGCGAGTATCAATTGAGGATTTCCGGCGCCAAAGGGAGCGAGTGATTCAAGAGCCCCAGCAAGGGTGAGGTTAACATCGTTCAATCCAATCCAGGAATCGATCTGCAATGTGGGTTCTTCGAGCGCTTTTTCCCCCAATTGACCCTCAATGGCTTTTCCCATACCTCTCCTGAATTCTCCAAGTTTGTCTGCCGGCAGTGAGAATCCGGCGGCCATGGGATGCCCACCGTATCCCAGCAGGATTTCCTTTTGTGAGGCAATGACTTGTGTAATGTGCAATCCTTCGATCGAGCGGGCGGACCCGCGCAGGATTCCATCCTCCGATTCGGTCAGGAGCATGGCTGGTTTGTGATACTGTTCCGCAAGCCGGCTGGCGACGATGCCGACCACGCCGCCCGGCCAATCCTCATGGGAAAGAACGATCGCCGCATCGTCAAGGAAGCCGGGATTTTCACGCAGCTGCGCCTCCGCCGATTCATACACCTGGCTCGTCAACAAGCGGCGTTGGGCGTTCAGCCCTTCGATCTGGGCGGCTAGTACGCGGGCGCGGGCAGGGTTTTTCGTTAGCAGCAGCTCCACGGCGGGATTGGCATCACTTAATCGACCAAGGGCATTCAACCGCGGGGCGAACGTAAATCCGACCGTCTCCTCGGTGAGGGTTTCGAGGTTCGTGCCGGAAAGTTCGGCTATGGCCTTCAACCCAAGCCGGGAGGTATTGCGCAGGACCTGGATCCCTCGACGCGCGAGCGAACGGGTTTCGCCTGTCAGCAGGGCGACATCGGCGATCAATCCCAGGGCGACCAGATCGAGCAAATCCTTTGACGAGAGGGATTTGTCCACGGCCGGTCGCACGTCCTCGAGTAGAGCTTCTGCCAGTTTGTAGGCGACGCCCACCCCGGAAAGATTTCGTAAAGGATGATCCTCTGCAAGAAGTTTCGGATTGAGGATGGCGTTTGCATATGGTAGCGAATCACCCGGATCGTGGTGGTCGGTGAGGATCACTTCTGCGCCGTGAGAGATGGCGAAATCAACCGCTTGATGGGAAGTAATGCCGGTGTCGCAGGTCAGGACCAGTTCAATCCCCTGATCGAGAATCGGTTTGAGCGAGTCGATATGAAGGCCGTGACTCTCACGGCCGCGGATCGGGATGTAATGGATGACTTCCGAGCCCAGGGTATTCAGGGTTTGCACGAGCAGTGCGGTGGAAGTCTGGCCATCCACGTCGAAATCACCCCAGACGCAAATCCGCTTTCCTTTGCGCATAGCCAATTTGAGGATATCAACAGATTTCCCAACTTCAGGAAAGGGCGTGGACGGAACGGATTCTGAATTCAAATACGCTTGGGCAGAATCAGAGGAAGTGATTCCTCGGCGCACGAGTGTTTGCGCGACGAGAGGATGTAGATTCAAATCATCGAAGGCAGCGGGAATTGGAAGGGCAGGCGGGTCAAGCCAGCGGGTCATTGAATCGTATCTCGAGGGTTTGTAATCTAGGAAAAGGATTTGGGTGCTCGTTCTATCCAGTTTTGGGCATCTCCTATAGCGGTTCGAACCTCGCGGTGAAATGACGCAGCAGATCCGGAGCGTAAGTAAATCGATAACCCTTGACTTTATCTGCCCGGGCTTTGATTTTCCCTGCACATTCTGCGACGTAATCCATGTGGGATTGCGTGTACGTTCTTCGGGGAATGGCCAGCCGATACAATTCGAGTTTGGGATAGACCATCTTGCCTGAGTCGGGATCGGGATGGGCGAACATCACGGAACCGATCTCCGAGCCGCGAATTCCACCCTCAAGGTACAGCTCCACCGCAAGCGCCTGACCGGGAAATTCACTTTGCGGAATATGTGGAAATACATGCGCCGCGTCGAGGTAGACCGCGTGCCCGCCCGCGGGTTGAATGGTGGGGATACCCACCTCATTCAGACGGAAAACGAGATAGGCCGTCTGCGCCAGACGGTAAGCCAGGTAGATTTCATCCAACCCCCCATACAATCCCACGGCCATGGCATCCAGGTCGCGGCCTGCAAGACCGCCGTAGGTTGGAAACCCCTCGCGCAGGATCAATTCGTTCTTGATTTGTTGGAAAAGCACCTCATCGTTCAGGCATAACAAGCCGCCGATGTTGACGATCGCGTCCTTCTTGGCGGACATCGTCATGCCGTCTGCGAGCCCAAACATCTCCCGGGCGATCTCGATCACGGTCCTGTTCCCATAGCCCGGCTCGCGGAGTTTTATGAAGTACGCGTTCTCGGCAAACCGCGCCGAATCGATGAAGAACGGAATTTTGAACTCCCGGTACACGGCAGCCACCGCCCTGATGTTCTCCATGGAGACCGGCTGGCCGCCGCCGGCATTGTTCGTGACCGTGATCATTCCGAAGGGGATCTTTTCCACACCAACCTTCTGGATAAAGTCGCGCAGCTTGCCGATGTCCATGTTGCCCTTGAAGGGATGGGGATTTGCCGGATCGAACGCCTCGTCGATGATCAGGTTGGTCGGGCGGCCGCCGCGGGCGCGGATGTTTGCGTCGGTCGTATCAAAATGCATGTTGCTTGGAATGTATTGGCCGGGTTTCACCATGCAGGCGGACAGGATGTTTTCGGCTGCGCGTCCCTGATGGGTGGGGACGAAATACTTGAATCCGAAGATGTCCTCCACGGCGGCCTTCAAGCGGTGAAAGGAACGTGCCCCGGCGTAGGATTCGTCTCCGCGCATGATCGCCGCCCATTGATCCTGGCTCATGGCGCCCGTGCCCGAGTCGGTCAAAAGGTCGATGAAGATGTCTTCTGCCTTGAGAGTGAAGACGTTGTACCCTGCGTCCTTGAGTTTGGCCTTCCGCTCTTCGGGAGGGATCAGGCGGATCGTCTCGGTCACCTTGATGCGAAAGGGTTCGGGTGGGTAGGTGGGCATGGATGCTCCAGATGGGATTGTGGCTTGACAATGGGTGTTCTGGGATTTCAGTCTGTTTGGACTAGGCTGAATTTCCACATGCCGGTTTCGGATCTGCCGGCTGGAATCTATTGTACAACACTTGACAGCTTGCGTCTTCGTTGGATAACCATACGTCGGTTTTGCGGTTACGACTTCCGGCGCGGGAGTCGTATGAGGAACTGCACACCGGGCTGCCCCGCCATTGGATCTTCCGCACCGAGGCTAAAGAGATCCGATATTGCGGTTCAGTGCTCTCAATACGATTTGTCGAGTCTTACAGAGTGCTGCGCTAATATCTAAACTGTTATTGCGATTGCCTACCTTGTTCCGGCCTAATCTCGTTTAGATACTTATGCAAGAAGCAGTAAGACGCAGAGAAAAGGAGAGCATCCATTCATACTTGGATAAACTTGTCCGGCTTGGTTCCACAGATCGGGCAGGGATCCGCCGGTTTTCCGAATTCGATAAAGCCGCAAACCGGGCAAAGATAAAATTCGATTCCCGTCAGATCCTTTCCTTGTTGGACCATGTCCAATGCCTGCTGATAGAGTTTGGCGTGGACGGCTTCCGCCTCCACGGCATAGCCGAACATTCGCTTTGCCGTATGACCGTCGCTCTTGGCCTGTTCAAGCATGGGTGGGTACATTTCCTTGAACTCGTGCGTCTCTCCCGCGATGGCTGTTCTTAGATTATCCGCCGTGGAACTGATTCCCTCCAACGCCTTGAGATGACCCTCCGCATGGATTCGCTCGGCCTCGGCCGTGGTGCGGAATAATCGCGCAATGTTCGGGTAACCCTCCTGCTCCGCTTTCTTGGCAAACGCACGATACTTCTGGGCTGCCTGACTTTCCCCTGCAAAGGCTTCCTTTAGGTTGTCCAATGTAGTCGTCATCAAAGCCTCCTGTTTGTATTAGATTTCACTAATATTGTATATTAATCCAGGTCCCTTTGCACGCCGAATTAGCCACAGCACAACCGCTTCCACGGTTATTCTTAAGGCAGGAAAAGTCTTCAGCGAATGGACTTTCGAACCGGCATACCTGACAACGTAAAGTCCGCGAGTAATGGCGCGTTTGTCGATGCAACTCTCGACGTTGCTGGAATAGGATATTGGAAGGGGACGGAAGCTGAAGGGATTTTCCTGAAGTGTCCGGCGAATTGATTCGCAGCTTGGTCACCTTGATTGCCTTATGTCCCCCGTTTCACCGCCATCATGGTGATATCGTCGAATTGCTCCGCCAGGGCGGTGAAACTTTCGAGATTATCCCGGATTTTGTCAATCAGTTCCCCCGCGGACCCTGACCATTCCCTGGTCAGATTGATCAGCCGTTCTCTCCCGAAGAATTCGTCCTCGCGATTCATGCTATCCGGAATTCCGTCAGTATAGGTCAGCAGGATGCTGTTATGCTCGATGATGACTTGCTGCACGGAAAATCTTGCGCCAGGGATCATACCGACCACCGGGCCGGTGGGCCGTAGTTCGATGGCGGCCGGACCGCCAAGAAGCAGGGCCGGTTCATTTCCCCCGTTGACGTAGGTGAGTTGGCCGTCTTTTGGATCGATGATCCCGAAGAACACGGTTGCGAACATATTGGTCGCACCATGGGTTTCTTCGATGTAATTATTCGTGAGTTCGATGGCGCGCAGCAGGCGTTCCGCGGGAGGGAGAGGAGCCGTTCGTTTTTCGTTTGTGAAATGATCGGTGGTGGATCCCGCGCGCAGCAGACTTCGGAAGAGGGTCATGAAAAGAGCTGCGCCCACACCTTTTCCACACACATCGGCAACGACAACAGCCAGATTTCCATCCGGCAGGACGAAGGAATCATAAAAATCCCCGGCGACCTCCCGCGCTGATTTGAAATATGGCGCGATTTCCCATCCCGCGACTTCCGGCAACGACGAGGGGAGAAAGCTCATCTGGATTTCGCGGCCGATTTCGAGTTCCCGTTCCAGGCTTTTCAGGTACAACTTTTGCAGATCGCGCAGATACTTCTTTTCCAGGCAGGCAGAGATCCGGGCTTTCAAAAGACTTTGTTCGAACGGTTTGGGAAGATAGTCCTCCGCCCCCAAATCGATCCCCTTTACAACGTTTTTCAAGTCGGCGGCGGCGGAGATCACAATCACCGGGATTTCGCGCAGATCCGGGTCCGCCTTCAGGCTGGAAAGCACCGCGAAGCCATCCAGGACGGGCATCATGATATCGAGCAGGATCAGATCCGGCGTCTCCTCGCGAACCTTTTCCAGCGCCTCCTGTCCGTTTCCTGCTGCAAGGGTGGCGTACCCCAGGTCGCGTATTTCCTGATCGAGAAAATCCACATTCAGCGGGTCATCATCCACGATCAAGATGCGCGGCGGTGTGTTCATTTTCAGCCCAGGTATTCCTTGATTTTCTTCAAGAGCAGTTCCTCATCGACCGGTTTGGTCAGATATTCAACGCATCCCGCACCGCGAGCTTTTTGTTCGTCCGCGCTCATCGCGTGGGCCGAAAGGCCGAATATTGGCGGAACGTTCGTATTCGAGTGTGCGAGGATGCGGCGGGTGGCTTCCAGACCGTCGAGGATCGGCAGGGAGATATCCATCAGGATCAAGTCCGGTTTGTCCTCCAGCGCGCACTGAACGCCGCGATGACCATCTTCCGCAATCAGCAGGGTGTAATGATCCTCCAGCATTTGAACCAGAAGATCAACGTTGAGCGGCGTATCCTCCACGATAAGAATCGTCTTCATGGCCGGGGGTTCCCCTGCGCCTCGTCGAACTCCCTGGCCGTGGCATGCGCTTGATCCGCCGAGGTCGTAACGGTCTTGCCCATGTAATGCAGGGGTGTCGTGAGAATGAATGTCGATCCCTGGCCGGGTTCGCTGACTGCGGTCAAATCCCCCCCAAGCAGGCGGGCAAGGTTGCGGCTGATCGTCAACCCCAAGCCTGTGCCGCCATATTGACGTGTGGTGCTCGTGTCGGCTTGTTGGAATTCATCGAAGATTCTCCCAAGGGCTTCATCAGTGATGCCGATGCCACTGTCGGTGACGGAAAAGCGTATAGTCTCCTCCGTCTTTTCCATTTTCAGCAGGATTTGCCCCGTATGTGTGAATTTTGCCGCGTTGCTGAGCAGGTTAAGCAGGATCTGCTTGATCTTCTCCTGGTCGGAGTGAACCATGTGCAGATTGGGATAGGACCGTTTTTGAAGGATCACACCCGGCTTGAGCAGCGGAGTGGTGATGGCCGTGCATTGATCTGCCAGGACGTTGATGTCGAAATCGGAGGCGATGACATCCATGCGGCCTGCTTCGATCTTGGCGATATCCAGAACGGTGTTGATCAGGCTGAGCAGATGTTCTGAACTAGCGAGGACTTTATCCAGGTTTTCCAGCTGCTTGTCGGGCAGGGCGCCTTCGCTTTTACGGCGGACGATTCGCGTAAATCCAATGATGGCATTCAAGGGAGTCCGCAATTCGTGACTCATATTGGCCAGAAAAACGCTCTTGGCCTGGTTGGCGTGTTCGGCAACGGCGCGGGATTCCTGGGCTTCCTTGAACAGGCGCTGGGTCTCGTCGAAGAGGCGGGCGTTTTCGAGCGCGACGCTCATGGAGTTGGCGAGGGTTGTCAACAGGCGCAGGTCGGAGTCGCCGTAGGCGTTCTCTTTGTCGAGGTTGGCGATGTGGATCATGCCCTTGATCTCTTTTCCGACCATCAACGGAACGTTCATTCCCGACTTGAACTCCTCGCCCGTTTCAAGTACCTGCCCGCCCAACGCGCGGTACTCTTCCACGTTGCGGTAAATTCTGGGCTGGGGGGAATCTATCATCAATTTTGAAAGTTCCGAATACGCATGACGTTCAATGATGAAGCGCTTCTTCAAAAAGCAATATGGCGTATCCTGACATTCGCTTTCATGGTCGAACAATTGAATGGCTGTTCCCGTGGCGCGGAAGATGTCGCGGATCTTGTCGCCGACCAGGTCGTAGATCGCCTGTACATCCAATTTGGATGCCAGCCCCTCCTGCACGCTGTTGATGATCTGCAATTCGGCGGCGTGTTGTTCGGTCTCTTTGAGCAGGTTTTGAGTTTCGTTGAACAGGCGCACGTTTTCGATGGCAATGGTGGCTTGATCCGCGAAGGTTTGGAGCAGTTTGACCTTTTTCTCGTCGAACGCGCCCGCTTCGGGACGCGCGACGCAGAACGCGCCGATGGCATTGCCTTCGCGCAGCATGGGAACCCACAGTCCGCTTCGGAATCCGAGCGAAGCGACGAGCGGGCGCGTGGCTTCGGGGATGTCGGGGTCGTTCAGCGCGTCGGTGACGTGGATGACTTTTTTCTCGAGGATGGAACGCGCCGAGTATCCGCCGTCGCGCGTTAGCGGACGCGGGTACTCGCGCTGAATCTCCTCCGTGGCTTGCGGGGTGAAATTCCTGAGCGCGGTCATGTCGAGCATCTTGCCGTCGTAGTTGTAGACCGCGCTGAAGTTCGCGCCGCACAACTTGAGCGCGTTCTCCGAGATGGCGTCCAGCACGGGTTGAATGTCGGTGGGCGAGGCGGCGATGACGCGCAGGATGTCGCTGATGGCGGTCTGGTATTCGAGCGATTCGGTGATCTCGGCGTTGCTTTGCTGCAGTTCGTTGAACAGTCGCACGTTCTCGATGGCGATCACGGCTTGGCTTGCGAAGGTCTGCATCAATTCGATTTGCTTTTCGGTGAACGGCGCGGGATCTTGTTTGCCAACCCCGATACAGCCTATCGCCTCTCCCTCGCGTATTAATGGGATGATAATGAGGCAATCCATTCCCAGCGCTTTGACATAACGGCGCGTAACATCGGGGAGACTGGGATTGTTCTGCATGTCTGGAACATGGATAATTGACCGATCCAAGATGGCAATCGAAGACATCCTGTCCCTGGCAAGCGGCGCAGGATACAACCGACGGGATTCCTCCACTGCCTCCATGGGAAAGTTGTATTGCGCCGCCTCGTACACCATCTTTCCATCCGTTCGATACACATTACTGAAGGAAGCGCCGCACAGTTTTACTGCATTCTCGGCGATCACATCCAACACGGGCTGGTTGTCCGTCGGCGACTGGGCGATGGCTTGCAGGATCTCGCCTACGGCGGTCTGGTGTTCGAGCGCCTGGGTGACTTCGGTATTCTTCTTTTGCACTTCATCGAATAGGCGCGCGTTCTCCAGCGCGACGCTCATCGAGTTGGCGAGGGTTGTAAGCAAGCGCAAATCCGCCTCGCTATAGGCATTTTCCCTGTTCGGGTCATGGATGGAGATCGCGCCAACGGCTTCATTTCCGGAGATGATCGGAGCTCCGATCAGCGACTTTCGCATGGGGAGCAGGTCCGGCATGACGGCGATTTTGGAAACCGTCTCCTTGTTTTCCGACGTCATTAATAAAGGCTGTTTTGTTTCGATGATATGCGACATCAATCCTTTGCCGTATGGAAGCGGGTTCTGACGCACGTGCCCTTCGCTGGTCGACCAATAGGGGAAGGAGATGGTGTTCGTTTCTCTATTCAGGAGTGCTATTTCCACCTCGGATACATGGAAGATTTCCCGCACTTGCTCGCCGACCAGTTCGATGATGTCCTGAATCTCCAGTTCGGTGGCAAGTCCATTTTGGATACTGTTGATTACCGCCAGTTCCGCGTTGCGCGCCTCTGTTTCCTTGAGCAGGCGCTGGGTCTCATCAAAGAGGCGCGCGTTTTCGAGCGCGATGCTCATCGAATTGGCGAGGGTTTCGACCAGCCGCACATCAGAGTCACCGAAGGCGTGTTCGCGGCTTGCATTCTGCAACGAGATCGACGTATGGATTTTTTCATCTGCTTTCCCACTCTTGAGCGGCACAATCATTACCGATAGCGGGAAGCCATCCACAACAATTTCGCTGTGACCCAGATCGCGAATCCTTTGCTCCATACCTTCATTCCATAAGATTGTTTTGCCAGATTGAAGGTCGGCAATGACTGTTCTTTCCAATGGTGTAAATTTGTGTTCAGGGATTACTTCGAGCCTGACGCCTTTTTCAATACTGTACACATCCCGTCTGGTTTCTGTTTCATAACTCCAGGTCTGGATAACCACAATCTCGGACCCTGTGACTTCTGCGATCTTGTTGCCAACCAGATCGTAGATGGCTTGCATTTCCAGTTTGGACGCGAGACCTTGTTGCACAGTGTTGACGATTTGCAATTCTGCCACGCGCTGTTGCTCGGCTTTGAACAGGCGCACGTTCTCCACCGCAATCGCAGCTTGATTGGCAAACGATTGGACGAGCGCGATCTGTTTCTCGTTGAGCAGTTCAGGTTTGAGGCGGCGGATGGAGATGACGCCGATGGCTGCCCCTTCGCGCATCAGCGGCACGGAGCAGGTCATGCAATAGCCGTATTTCTTCGCCACCTCGTCGCCTGTGGGATATTCCGATTTGACGCCGCGCTGGTTGTGGATCCATTGTCGGGGCTGACCCTCTAGTATCGCGCGACCAGCCACCGAGTCCCGATCGAAGCGGATGCCTTCGCCGACGGGGATCATGGGGATATCGCCGTAATGCGCGTCGACTCGCAACATGTCGCCGTCTCTCAGCGAAATGAGCGCATCATCCGACCCCGAAAGTTGCGCGGCGTTTCTGGCAATGACCTCCAACACTGGAGCGATGTCGGTGGGCGATTCGGCGATGACCTGCAAAATGTTGTTGCTGGCGGTCTCGCGTTCCAGCGACTCGGTGATCTCGGCGTTCTTCTTCTGCACCTCATCGAAAAGACGCGCGTTTTCAAGCGCAACGCTCATCGAGTTGGCGAGAGTTGCAAGCAATTGAACAGTGGATTGAGGAAAGGCATTTTCCCGTTTCATGCTTTGAAGGGAAATGAGTCCACGTACTATCTCGCCTGTTATCAATGGAACAAAGGCAAGGGATTTTGGTTGTTCGCCAGTAATGACGGGGTTGCCATACTTTTTTGAAATTGAATCTTCATTCTCGTTGATGATTAGAGGCTGGCGCGATTCGATAACATATTTTCGAAACCCCCAAGACTCGCGCGCTTCGTGTTGATGCCGTTCACCTTTTTCCATGCAATACGGAATATGGATCAGGTTTCTGGCTTCATCGTACAGGTTGATTTGGACGACATCCATATCTCCGAAGACTTCGCCCAGTTTTTCCCCGATTAAATCAATAATGAATTGGATTTCTAGTCTGGACGCAAGTCCCTGCTGGATGGAGTTGATGATCTGCAACTCGGCCATGCGTTCCTGCTCGGCGGTGAACGACTGCGCGTTCTGCAAAGCGATACTCATTGAGTTGGCAACCGTTTGGAGGAGGCGTATGTCGTGATCGCCAAATGCGTTTCGTTTGTAGCTTTGCACGCTTACCACTCCCGAGACTTCCCGATTGTGAAGGATCGGCACGCCGAGGAAGGATTGGTTCCGTTCCCTGTTGTGTCCAGGCGAATTCACGATGGTTCCGCCAATCCTTTGGAATTCTTCCATTGTCCCGGCCAGCAACGGTTTGCGCGTTCTGATGATGCGGGGGG
>VGNF01000045.1 GCA_016866195.1 Chloroflexota bacterium
CATTTGAAAGCAGCCCTGATCGGCACGGATCTTCTGATCGCCCATAACGTGTGTTCGCTGAACAAGAATCTCGCCCTCACCGCCGCACTTTACACCTTGCATACCACCGCGAGTCTCCCGCGCCTGATCCTCTGGCATCACGACCTGGCATGGACCACACCGCGCTACCTGCCTGAACTGCGCGACGGCTATCCCTGGGATTTGTTGCGAAGGGATTGGGGAAACGTCACACAAGTCGTGGTTTCAGAACTGCGCCGCCGGGAGCTGGCAGATTTGATGAAGCTGGAACCGGCCTCGATCCGGGTGATTCCCAACGGAGTGGATGTGAATCAATTTCACAAACTCGAGATACAAACCTCCATGCTGGTTGAAAAAACCGGGTTGCTGGATTCCGCTCCGATCCTGCTGCTGCCGGTCCGCATCACACCCCGCAAGAACATCGAGCTGGCACTCCACGCACTTTGTGAATTAAGGAAATCCTTTCCACTTACCGCGCTGCTCGTGACCGGCCCTCTGGGTCCGCATAATGAAAACAACCTTGGTTATTTTGAAAACCTTGTGGCCCTGCGGTCCCAACTGCACCTGGAGGGATCCGTTCATTTCCTTGCCGAGGTCGTGGACACTTATCTGCCCGACGAGGTGATCGCCGATTTTTACCGCCTCGCCGACGCGGTCATCCTGCCCAGCCGCGAGGAGGGCTTCGGAATACCCGTGCTCGAGGCCGCCTTCAGCCACCTGCCGGTATTCTGCTCGGACATCCCGTCACTGCGCGAATTAGGTTTGGAGGAAGCCATCTATTTTTCGGCGGACGCGGATCCCGCGGCGGTTGCAGATCTCCTCGCGGAATACTTTCGCACCCATGCCCCGGCGCGCCTCACCTTGCGGGCGCGACAAAACTTCCGCTGGGAAACGATCTATCAGAATCACCTGACGAAGTTGATCCACGAAGGGTGAAGACCATGCGCAAACATTCAGGATTCATCCCTCTTCACTCGGTACTAGTCCCTCTGGTTCACGAAGGACCGGGTCTGCATGCGCTGGAAGCTGCGCGCCACCTGGATGCGGAGATCGTCCTGGTCGGCATCGTGGTCCTGCCAGAGGATCAATCCCTCAGCCTGGGGGCGGGAGCGGCGCGTGCCTTGCGCAGACAGTTGCGCCATTATGGAAGGGATGAACACATCACAGGCAGATCCCAGATCATCGTTTCTCACCAACCCTGGCAGGAATTGGAGGCTCTGTTAAGCAGGGAAAGACCCGACCTACTTTGCCTGGAGTGGGAGGCTCATTTTCGGGCAATGGGCATGACGGTGAACGAGGTCCTGTCCCGGCCTCCATGCAATGTGGCTCTGGTGCGCGGCAAACTGCCGCAAAAACCCGGGAAGGTGCTCGTACCGGTGAGAGGCGGTCCGCACGCGGAACTGGCCCTGCGCGTGGGCCTGGGTCTGCATCCGCAGAGCGTGACCGCGCTTCACCTGCGAAGAACGGAAGATCCCAATGCTGGAAGCGACGCGCCTTTTAAGGGTTTGGAGCGCGTCCTTAAGCAAATGCCGGAGGTGCGCAAGCAATTCGCCGTCACGGACGACGCGGCAAAGCTGATCCTCGAGAACGCCAGGGGAGCGGATGTAATCATCCTGGGAACCACCTCCCAGCCAGTTACCAGTTCAGCCTCGCTGGGATCCTTTGCGGATCGCATTCTACGGGAGGCCCCCGGCGCGGTGATAGCCGTAAAGAGCGGCCGGCCTCTTCCCCATACAGGATACGACGAGAGCGCGGGCATTCAGGCCATCTCGATCCTCGTGGATAAATGGTTCGCAGAGAACACCTTCCACGCGGACGAGTTCCGACAATTGAAAGACCTGGTAGCATTGAAACGCGAACAGAACCTGACCATCAGCCTGGCCCTCCCGTCTCTGAATGAACAGGAGACGGTGGGACGGGTAATCACCCGCATTCGAAACTCCCTGATGAAACATGTTCCCCTGCTGGATGAGATGGTCCTGATCGATTCGAATTCATCCGATCGCACTCGCGCGATCGCGAAAAAGCTCGGTGTGCCGGTGCACATCCATCAGGAGGTCCTGCCCGACTACGGCGCGCGGCGCGGCAAGGGCGAAGCGCTGTGGAAAAGCCTGTTCATCACCCGTGGAGACATTCTGATGTGGATCGACACAGACATCGTGAACATCCATCCGCGCTTCGTGTACGGCATCCTGGGACCGTTGCTGATCAATCCGCAGGTGCAATTCGTGAAGGGATTCTACCGGCGGCCGTTAAGGGTCGGCGAGAAGATGCAGGCGGGCGGCGGCGGGCGCGTGACCGAACTGACCGCACGGCCGCTTTTCAATCTCTTTTATCCTGAACTCTCCGGTGTGGTCCAGCCGCTTTCCGGGGAATATGCAGGGCGGCGTTCGGCGCTGGAACAGCTGCCCTTCTTCTCCGGTTACGGAGTGGAGACCGGCCTGCTGATCGACATCTACGAAAAGTTTGGCTTGCAGGCCATCGCACAGGTCGACCTATTGGAACGCATTCATCACAACCAGCCGCTGGAGGCGCTGGGGAAGATGTCCTTCGCCATCATCCAGGCGGTGATGCGCAAGCTGGAACACCGGCTGGGTCGCGCGCTGTTGGAGGATGTGAACAAGTCGATGAAATTGATCCGCTACGGCTCGAAGGGGTACTTCCTCGACGTGGAGGAGATCGCGGAACGCGACCGCCCGCCGATGATCGAGATCCGTGAATACCGGGAGAGAAAAAGGTGACCATCCTTTGGCTGCTGCGACACGGGCAGACGGATTGGAACCTGGAAGGCCGCTGGCAGGGGCAGACTCCTCATGCACCCGGGTTGAACACCGCCGGGCGCGCGCAGGCGATTGCCGCGGGGAATGCACTGAAGAGAGAATCCATCTCCTGCATTTACAGCAGCGATATGCTGCGGGCGCGGCAAACCGCGGAGTGGATTGCCAATTTGCTGGAGGTAAAACTAACGTTGGAACCACGCCTGCGCGAGATCCACCTCGGCGAGTGGGAGGGAATGCTTGGCAGCGAGATCGCATCCCGTTATGCTGTGGAACTCGCCGAGCGCGAAGCCGATCCGACCGGGTCGTGCGCGCCCGGCGGAGAAACGGTAGCGCAGGTGGCGGATCGCGTATTGCCTGCAGTGGACGAGCTCACCAGCCGCCACCCGCCGGACCGGTCGGTCTTGATCGTTTCACACGGCGTCGCACTGGGTGTAATCCTCTGCCATGCAGAGCAGGTCCCATTGGAGAAAGTATATGAACGTATCCCCGAAAATGGACTGCCTATTCATGTACACTGGAAAGCCAGCCCGACCTCGGCTGGATCCTAACGGTAACTACACCCGTTCGATTGACGTGGATCCAATCCATCCATGACCTCGACCATCCTTCTCTTTATCGGTGGCCTGCTCCTGCTGATCCTCGGCGCGGAAATCCTGGTGCGCGGCGCCTCCCGACTGGCCGCCGCCTTCGGCGTTTCCCCGCTTGCCATCGGCCTGACCATCGTTGCCATTGGCACGGCCTCTCCCGAGATCGCCGTATCCCTGCAGGCTGCGGTGAACGGGCAGGGAGACCTGACATTGGGGAACGTGCTCGGCTCGAACATCTTCAACATCCTGTTCATCCTCGGCCTCACCGCACTGCTCGCACCGATCGTGATCGCCGAACAGTTAATTCGACTGGACGCGCCGATCATGCTGGGTGTATCCCTGCTGGCGTTCGGCCTCGCCCTGGATGGAAACCTCGGACCGCTCGATGGCACGCTCCTGGCCGCCGGTCTGATCGGGTACATCATCTTTGCCCTGCGCCAGAGCCGATCGGAAAGCAAGCAGGTGCAAAGCGAATACGCACAGGAATTCGCCGCAAAGGAGCCGCGCACGACTCGCAACACGATCATCAACATCCTTTTCATTCTGGCAGGCCTGGGATTGCTGGTCTTGGGTTCGCGCTGGCTGGTCGATTCGGCAGTGATCCTCGCCCGTATCATGGGGGTCAGCGAACTGGTGATCGGCCTGACGGTCGTTGCCGTGGGGACTTCTCTGCCGGAGGTGGCGACTTCGATCATCGCGGCCCTGAAAAAGGAAAGTGACATCGCGGTCGGCAATGCAGTAGGAAGCAACATCTTTAACCTGCTCGGGGTTCTTGGTCTGGGGGCGTTGCTTGCCCCGCAAGGTATATCCGTCCCGGGGCATGTGCTGAGAATCGATTTCCTGGCCATGGTTTTTACAGCCATGGTCTCGCTGCCGGTCTTCTACATCGATAACCGCATCTCAAGCGGGGCGGGTTTGCTTTTATTGGGATGCTATGTTTTCTACATGGCTTACATTCTCATGCAGGCGGTGGGCAGTCCCGCCCTGCCGGCTGCCACATGGATCGTCGCCCTGCTCGCCCCGGCCACCCTGGTGGGATTGGCGATCATTGCATTCAGACATCGACAGGCATCCGGGGTAAAATTTTTTCGCAATCATGACAAATGACCTTCCCCGCGGATCCTTGGAGAAATTATGAACGTCACCTCCTGCATGAAAAGGAAAGTTTTTTCGATCCATACCGATTTGACCCTGCGCGAGGCAGCCAGGATTTTCGTCCGGCATCATATCGGTCTGCTCCCCGTCGTGGACAAGGACGACAAGCCCATCGGAGTGATCGGTATGCGCGACCTGCTCACCCTGGAATTGCCGGATTTCGTCAGTTTCGTTGCGGATGTGGACTTTGTGCACGATTTCGGCGCGGTTGAGGAAACCCGTCCCTCCGCCCGGACGCTTGACCGGACCGTTAAATCCCTGATGAAGCCCTCCATCACAGTGGATGAGGATTGCGGCCTGCTGCGTGCCTATGCCCTGATGCTGCAGCATAACCTGCACGATCTGCCTGTGATCTCAAAGGATGGGAAACTGGTGGGCATCACCTCGCGGGTCGATATCGGCGCGGCGATCCTCTCCACCTGGCCGAAGAAATGAGCCTGATCCCCGCGGTCCTCTCGAGCGTCATCTTTCTCGTCAGCCTGTTCCTGATCCTGTCCGAGAGGATGAACCGGTCCATCACCGCCATTGCAGCTTCCGCCCTGATCGTCGTCCTGGGAAGAATCCTGGGCTTTTATTCCGAGCAGTCCGCGCTGGAGGCGATCGACTTCAACACCCTGGGGCTGCTGCTCGGCATGATGATCCTGGTGGCCATGCTCGAGCCGACCGGCTTCTTCGAATATCTCGCTGTGCTGGCGGCCCGATCCTCGGGAGGCCGGCCGGTGCGACTGTTCATCCTGCTGTGCATCATCACTACGGTGCTATCGATGTTCCTCGACAACGTGACCACCGTGGTATTGATCGCGCCGGTGACCATCCTGATCAGCGAGATCATCGGGGTCAGCGCGCTGCCATTTCTAATGGCCGAGGCCCTGCTCGCAAATACAGGCGGTGTCGCGACTCTGGTGGGTGACCCCCCGAACGTGTTGATCGGATCTGCGGCGGGATTATCCTTCAACGACTTCTTGATCTATTCGATGCCGATCGTCCTGGTCTGCTGGTTCAGCGCCCTGATGGTATTGTTGTTTCTCTTCCGCAGGGAACTATCCAAACGCCCGCGCAGCGTGAAGGCGATCATGAGGCTTAATCCCGCGGAAACCCTCAACCATCCAAACACCGCACGGCGCATCCTGATCGTGCTGGGAGGAGCCGTTCTTTTCTTCTTCCTCCATCATGCCCTGCATATCAGTCCCTCGCTGGTGGCGTTGAGCGCCGCGGCCGTGGCGCTGGTCTGGGTGCAGCCAAACCTGCAGGAGGTCCTCAAACGGATCGAGTGGAGCGTGCTGATATTCTTTGGCTCCCTGTTCGTGATGGTGGGCGGGCTGGAACATGCCGGCGTGATGCAGGCGGTGATCGGATCGCTCGACCGCCTTACCCACCTGCCTCCGCTGGCATTCGGGGTGGGCTTGATCTGGGTCGTCGCGGCACTCTCCGCGGTGGTGGATAACGTTCCGATCACGATCGCCCTGATCCCGGTTATCAAGGGGCTGGGGGAATCCGGCATGGATGTCACCCCGCTGTGGTGGGCGCTGGCCTTCGGCGCCGGCTTCGGCGGCAGCGGCACGATCATCGGTTCGACTGCGAACATCATCGTCGCCACGCTATCGGAAAAGACCCGCCATCCGATCACTTCCACATTGTGGAACAGGCGCGGCCTACCGGTTATGGTCCTCACCTGCGCCATCGCCAGCGTTTTATATGCTATCATTTACGATTGGTTTTAGAATCGAGCCTGAAAGGAGGCTGACGCCATGGGAGGATCCTCCATCCAACTCTTACTGGTAGCAGTGGTGCAAGACCAAGACCTGGATGCCGCCACCAAAGCCCTGAGGAACACGGGGGCTGCGCTGACCTACCTGTCGAGCTCCGGTGGTTTCCTCGGCAGGCGCAATGCCACCCTGCTGATCGGCCTGCCAACGGAAAAGGAAACCGAGGCGCTGGAAGCCCTGCACAAGGCCTGTCGCCAGCGCGTGGAATACATGACCCTGCCCCTGGAGGGTTCACCGATGCCCATGCCAGCTCCGGTGCCGGTTACGGTGGGAGGCGCCACTGTATTTGCCCTGCCTGTGGAACGCTTCGAACAGATCTAGCGAGGAGGGATCGCCATGAAAATGATCATCGTCATCGTTCAGGATCAAGACGCCGACACACTCACCCAGGCGTTCACGGAAGGGCATTTTCGCGTCACACGCGTCGCCTCCACCGGAGGTTTTCTCCGCAGTGGGGTGGTCACCCTGCTGCTGGGTGTGGAGGACGCACAGGTGGAGGCAGCCATCAAGGTCGTGCGCGGCGCCCTGCCCCCCCGCCAGGATAAAAAACGCGCCACGCTCTTCGTGGTACCAGTATTGCGCTTCGAACAAGTCTGAGCCCTTGAGGCAGGGACCGTTTCTCACGTTCCCGTATTTTTTGACCAACAACGCATGCAGGTTGCTGTGCCCTGCTTCGATCCTTAATTCCCCAAGGGAGTAACCATGCGATTCAAGTTGTCTTTGATCCTTCCTGTTTTGATTCTAATCTCCGCCGCGCTGGCCTGCGTCAATCCGCTCGAGGGAAGTGAAATTCCCCCGGCCAATGTGGAGACCATTGTCGCCGGCACACTGCAGGCGCTTACTCCGCTGGCTCCGGGGCCGGGAGACGTACCCCCGGTACCCGGTCAGGATCTTCTGCCGCATTCCATGTACTTCCTCAACAACGACAGCGCGGGATTGGTGCAGGTGTACCGCCTCGAACGGAATGGAATGACGGTCAACCAGATCACCTCTGAACCGGCCAATGTGGAAAGTTACGATGTCTCCCCCATGGACGGAAGTGTGGTCTATGTCTCGAACAACCAATTGCTGGTGGCCGGCGCGGATGGAAGCAATCGACGTATGATCCTGGATGGCGGACCCATGGATGTCAACAATCCCTTTCTTACCGTCGTTCGGAATCCCATATGGTCTCCCAATGGCCAGACGATCGCCTATGGATTCAAGGGGTTGAATTTTTACTCCATGGCAACCGGACAGTCGAACCGTGTGATCCAGGACGATATTGACGATCTCGGAGGCGGCCTGCTCGTGCCGCGGGAGTTATTCTTCCCGGATCAATACTCGGCGGATGGGAGCAGGCTGATCCTCACCCTTGGTTATTACGAAGGTGCCTCCGCTGCGATCTATTACCCGAATGGGAATGCGCTCGTTCGTTTACAGGGCGGTGAGGGCGCCTTGATCTGCTGCGGCGAAACCGAGTGGACCTTGGACGGCACAGCCTTCCACGCGGCCAACCCGAGCATGGGCATGTACATGCCCGGCTTGTGGCGCGTGGACAGCGCAAGCGGAAACGTGACCACGCTGGTCTCCGGAGAGGCCGGTAATGGAGTATTTCATTTCGCGGACGAACCCTACCTCGGCCCGGATGGCCAGTTGTATTATTTCTTTGCCAGCCTGCCGGCGGGGCAGGAATCCGTCAGCCGCGTTCCGTTGCAGCTCGTGCGCTCGGCGCCGGATGGCGTAACGAACAGGGTCTTTCTGCGGCCGGAATCTTTTGAGCTGATGAATGAGGCGCTCTGGGCGCCGGATGCCAGTTTCGTGATCGCTGCCATGGCCCCCATTCAGGATGTGTATTTTGGCGGGGCGGCGGAATTGGTATTCACAGATGGGCAGAAAGAAGCCATTTCGCTCGTGCCCTTTGCCATGCAAATGAAGTGGGGACCGTGAGGATATCTTAGGGGCGGTCTTCCCGCCCCTATTCCTTGTTCAACAGCCATTCGTCGAAAAAACGGACCACCCGCCTGCTGTACCGGGACGGGTTAGCCAGCACCACGGCCAGATGCGGAGCATCTTCCTCGATCCACAGTCGGCGCGGCTCGCCGGCCGCGTCGTATAGCGCCTGGGCCGATTCCGGCGGAGCCAGCGTATCGGCCCCTCCATGGATGATGAACACCGGCCGCGGGCTGATCCGTGCGATTTCATCCACCGGCCGCAGGGCATCGATCTCCAGGCCAGTGCGGATCCCCGCGAAGAATTTCGCCAGCGGATTGACGAGCGGATACGGCACCAGGTGATCCAGTTCCTCGCCGAGCGTGGAAAAAGAACTATCCACCACCAGCGCCTCGATCTCCGGGAAGCGGGCTGTAGCACGGATCATGGTGGCGCCTCCCATCGACCCGCCCCAGGCACCAATGTGCTCCACCTGAGGTTGGGTCAGCGCATAATCGAGCGCGGCGCGGACATCCAGCACCTCGAGATATCCCAAAGTGGAGATCTCCCCCTCACTTTCGCCGTGCGCGCGGGCATCCCAGGCGAGGACTCCGTAACCATTTTTGGCGAGAATCGCATGCACCCACTCGGGACGGTTGTCCCCGTAGCCATGTGCAAGCAGGATCAGCGCGCCATTCTCGGGCGGGGTATACCAGGCCGTGAGGCGAATGCCGTCTTCGGTGTACAAGTCAAGGTTGAAGAAATCAACCCTCTCCTCCCGAAGGGTGGTTCCCGGCGGTATCCTGCGCGGCGGGTGAAGAATGTCCTCGACACTGGCATAGGTGAGCCCGGCGACGAGCAGGAACAGGCCAAGTGCCAAGCCAGACGTGAAGGCAAGGATCAATCGCGCCCAGTATCTCCAATCCCTGCGCATCACGGTCCGATCACAAAATTGTCGATCAACCTTGTCTTCCCCAGCATAACAGCCATGGAAAGCAGTGTGTTTCCTTTAATAAGCTCAAGCTCTTCGAGCGTATCGTAATCGGCGCAGGAGACATATTGTGTTTTTGCGTGAGGTTCAGCCGCGAGGATATTCCGAACGATCTGCCTTAATTTTTCGGCGTTTCGCTCTCCGGCATCAAAAGCAGACTTTGCCGCGCTCAGTGCGCGAAACAGGACCACCGCAGCCTTTCTTTCCTCGGCATCCAAGTATTTATTACGGCTGGACATGGCCAAGCCGTCCGCTTCCCTGACAGTCGGGCATACCACGACTTCCAGGGGAAAGTTCAAATCCCTGGCCATTTGGCGGATGACAGCGGCCTGCTGGGCGTCCTTCTGACCGAAATAAGCCTTGTGCGGCTGCACGACGTTAAAGAGCTTCGCCACAACGGTGGCGACACCTTTAAAGTGACCTGGCCGCATCGTGCCCTCCAGCCCCTGGGTCAGCCTCTCGACTTCCACCCAAGTCTGGAAACCACCTGGGTACATGATCTCGGGAGTGGGCGTCCATACAATGTCCGCGCCCAGCGGCTGGATCAGGTCCAGATCGCGCTTAAGGTCGCGTGGATATTTCGACAAATCCTCGTTTAGTCCGAACTGCGTGGGATTGACAAAGATGCTCACCACCACATGGGAACAATCCCCCCGCGCCTTGCGAATCAGGGAAAGATGGCCTTCATGCAAATACCCCATCGTTGGGACGAAACCAAGTGAACCACCCAGAGAGGACCGAGCGCCCCTAAATTCGTCTATACCTGTTAATACCTTCACGCCAGCCTCCTGCTCTTCCCGCAAAATTGGGGACTTGACAAGCTAGAAACTTTGTTCTACACTCTAGCCACTTTTCAATACTCAAGGAGAGAATATGGCTTACGGTTTCACCAATTCCAAAGGCGTCACCTACTATCTGCACACCAAGAAGACGGTCGCCGCCAGCGGCAAAGAACGCACTCTGTTTTTCTTTTCCAAGGAGATCAAGGAAGGCTCACTGGAAGCCGTTCCAGCCGGGTACACGGTCGTCGAGATGAAGACGGGGCTGCCTGTGCTCAAGAAAGTATAACCCTTTCGAAGGATGTCATGCCAGTGTTGCATGCGCACTGGCATGTTGTCTGAAACAATTGAATACTGATTCTTTTAGATAAAAGGAGACCAATCATGAAACGTACACTGTCATCTAAAAGCAACGAAGAGAAAGCGGGGGGGACATGCCAACACTGAACCGAGTCCAACTGATCGGCCGTCTGGGCAAAGATCCGGAAAGCAAGTTCACCTCCACCGGCAAGAAGGTGGCCCATTTCAGTCTTGCCGTGAGCCGCCGCTGGAAGGACAAGAGCGGTGAGAGCCGGGAATCGACCGAATGGGTCAATATCGAAGCCTGGGGACGGCTCGGCGAGATCTGCCAGGAATACCTCAAGAAGGGCAGCCTGGTGTATGTGGAAGGCCGCCTGAGGACCGACAAGTATGAGGACAAGGGAGAAACCAAGTACTACACCAAAGTGGTTGCGCTCACCCTGCAGTTCCTCGATAAAAAGCCGGCGGAGGAACCGCCGACCGTGGTCGAAGAGGATATCGGCGAATACGATACCTAACTTGAAAGAACAGTGGCATCCGCTAGCGGATGCCACTGTTCTTTTTATGATTGAGCATTTTAGCTGCATCTCTCCCTTTTCATTTTTTGGGTGTATGATATGCCTCGTATATGGAGGCAAACATGCGGGATCTGACAAATGAAATCGTGGAATTGATCCGGCGAACCTCCTCCAGCCTGCCCAAGGATGTGGAGGACCGCCTGCGCACCTCGATCGAAAAGGAGGCCCCCGGTTCGGCCGCGCGCGGCGCGCTCGAGACCATCCTGAAGAACATCGAGCTCTCACGCGCGAACTCCACACCCATTTGTCAGGACACCGGCACGCCGATCTTTTACGTCCACTACCCGGTTGGGTGGTCCACCATCCAGCTGCGCAGGCAGATCCGCGCGGCGATGGAAGAGGCTACGAAAAAATCCTACATGCGCCCGAACGCGGTGGACGCGATCTACGACAAGAACAGCGGGAACAACCTCGGCGGGGACGACTTCCCCTATATTCATTTCGAGGAAGTGGAGGGGGAGGAACTGACCATCGAATTAATGCTCAAGGGAGGCGGATGCGAAAACGTCGGTCGGCAGTATTCCCTGCCGGAAAACACCCTGGGCGCAGGACGCGACCTGGCCGGTGTGCGCAAGGTGGTGCTGGATGCCGTACAAAAGGCTCAAGGCCAGGGATGCGCGCCGGGCATTCTCGGCGTGGCCATTGGGGGTGACCGCGGCTCCTCCTACATCAAATCCAAGGAAGTGCTGTTCAGCGAAATGGGTACGCGCAACGACGATCCCAAGCTGGCCGCGCTCGAGGAACAACTGACAAAAGAGTCCAATGAACTGGGCATCGGTCCGATGGGCTTCGGCGGCAAGACCACGGTGCTGGATACGAAGATCACAGGCCTGAGCCGCCTGCCTGCCTCGTACTTCGTCTCGGTCTCTTACATGTGCTGGGCGTATCGCCGCCGCAAGATGACCGTGAAGGGCGAAGAAGTCATGTACGATTGACAACCTGGAGCGAAGACATGCATCAGATCCAAACCCCGATCGGAGACGAAGTCATCCGCAGCTTGAAGGTCGGCGATTCCGTTACCCTTTCCGGCACGATGGTGACGGGACGGGACGCCGCCCACAAATGGATGATCGAGACCTTCATCAAGCAGACGCGTCCGGCGCAAGGCGACGATCTGCAGGTGCACGAGGAGCTGAAAAAGCTCTTGAACGGTTCGGTGATCTATCACTGCGGACCAGTGGTCACGGGAAAAAGTCTGCAGGAGTACAGGTTCATCGCCGCCGGCCCAACCACCTCCATCCGCGAGGAACCGTACCAGGCCGACGTAATGAAGCATTTCAACATCAAGGGTGTGATCGGCAAGGGCGGCATGGGCGCGAAGACATTGAAAGGCTGCGAGGAGACTCCGGGTGTGTACTTCCACGCCATCGGCGGCGCAGCCTCCTTCCTGGCTCAGACGGTCACGAAAGTTACCGGGGTGTTCAAATTGGAATTCGGCATGCCGGAAGCGATGTGGGTGATCGAGGTGAAGGACTTTCCGGTCGTGGTTACCATGGATTCCCACGGCGGCAGCCAGCACGCCGTGGTCGACGAGGCCTCGAAAAAAGTGTTGAACGATCTGCTTTCCCGCTGATCCGCCTTTCCTCACTCGGGTTGGCGGGATGCGGCAACCCCGATTCGCATAATTTCACATGTGTGGGGAGTGATATATAATCCCAATCATGCGTGAGCGCCTGCGCCGCCTTTTTTCCCCTCCCATTTTTGGCGACGAAGAAAAGACGCGCCTCTCCAGTTTTCTGACCATTTTCTCACAGGTCGCCATCGTTGTGATCCTCCTGTCGTTTTCGATCCGATTCGACGCCTGGAGGAAAGAGAATCTCTTCATCATCGTCACGCTTGCAGGCTTCATCCTTTTCCTGCTCATCGTACAATACATAATCAAGTTGGGGCATATTAAATCAGCCAGCCTGCTGGCAGTCTCCGGCATGTGGATTGTGATGACCGGCATCGCGGTCACGTCCCATGGTGTCCGCGATCTCGCCGTGATCCTATATTTCGCCATCCTCCTGCTGGCGAGCATTCTGCTTGAATGGCGGCTTGTCTTTCTTTTCGGCTTCATCAGTCTCGCCATTATCTGGTACCTGGCGGTCACGGAACAACTCGGCCTTCGTCCAGCACGTACCTATGACCCGATCCACCTGGCATTGGGCCTGACAGCCAACCTGGTGCTCATCGGCGTATTGATCTACCTGCTGATCACGAACTGGACGCGCACCCTCGAATCCGCGCGGGTTGAATTGCAGGAACGCCTGCGCGCCGAATCCAAACTTTAACGGCAGGCGGACTTTTTAACCGCACTGCACGAAACCTCGCTCGGCTTGCTGCACCAGTCGGAATTGCTTCCATTGCTCAATTCGATCCTGACGCGCGCCTGTGCCTTGATAGGAACCCCTCATGGACAGATCGGCCTGGTTTTGCCGGACGAATCCGCGATCACGCAAAGGGTGGGCCAGGGAATATATGCAGGTTACAACGGTACACGCTTTGAGAAAGGGGAAGGTGCAATCGGCCGAATATGGGAAAGCGGCGAGACCCTTGCGATCCAGGATTATCAAGACTGGGGAAACGCTCTGCCTGAATTCATCAAGCAGGGAATCAAGGCCTTCCTGGGAGTGCCGCTCAAACTGGGGGACAAGGTCATAGGCGTACTCGGCGTCTCGTATGTGGAAGTATCACGAGCCTTCACGATCGAGCAGACACATTTCATGGAACGCTTCGCCGACCTAGCCTCACTGGTCATCCAGAACACCCAGCTGTACGAACAGCTGCAAAACGAATTGAACGGAAGGAAGGCGATCGAATCCGCCCTGCGCGCCAACGAAGAGCGGTTCCGCAAGGTGTTCGAAGCCAGCCCGGTAGCCATCTGCATCACCACCCTGGAGGAAGGCCGGCTGATCGAAGCGAACGATGCCTTCTGGAAAATCAGTGGGTTTGACCCGCACGCAGCCATCGGCCGCACTGCCCGCGAACTAAATATGGTGGAATCAGGGGAAAAACGCCGGGAATTCGTGGAGCGCCTCCAACGCGAAGGCTTGGTGTACCTGCCGGAAGACATCTTTCTGACCCCCCAGGCTGAACAGCGAATCGCACAAGCTTTTTACCAGATCATCGAGATCAAGGGTCAAACCTGCATCCTGACCATGTTGTATGATGTCACAAAACAAAGACAGGACCAGCTTGCGCTGGAAGCGGCTGAGGCGCGCACGCGCGCCCTGCTGGTAGCCATCCCGGATATGATCATCGAAGTTTCGAGATCGGGTGTGATCACCGATCTCATCCCTTCCTCGGCCATTGGCGTCCTGATGCCGTCGAACCAATTCCTGGGCAAGAACCTGAGCGAACTGCTTCCGGAAAAGGTCGTCAGCCAGGCCATGTTTGCGATCGAACGGGCGCTGGAGACCGACCAACTGCACGCCTTCGAATATGGCTTGACAGGACAGGGGGATGCGCAATTCTTCGAGGCGCGCGTAGCAGCCATCTCCGAAGCGGCGGCATTGATCATGGTGCGCGAGATCAGTCAGCGCAAGTGGATCGAATCCGAGCGCGAAAAACTGATCACCGAGCTTGAGGAAAAAAATGCGGAATTGGAACGCTTTACCTACGCGGTATCGCACGACCTGAAATCGCCCCTTATCACAATCCGGGGATTTCTCGGTTTCGTCGAGCAGGCTGCCCTGCGGGGTGACACCTCGCGCTTGAAGGGCGACATCCAGCGCATCACGGACGCGGTCGGCAGGATGCAGTCGCTCCTGAATGAACTGCTGGAACTTTCGCGCGTCGGGCGTTTGATGAATCCCTACGAACGGGTGCCCTTTGACGAGATTGCGCGGGAGGCGGTGAACCTCGTCCAGGGACGGCTAATGAACACTCAAGTGGAAGTGTGCATTCAGGAAAACCTTCCCACCGTGTACGGTGACCGCCCCCGGCTGGTCGAGGTGGTGCAGAACCTGGTGGATAACGCAGCCAAGTTCCTTGGCGATCAACCAAAACCGTGCATCGAGATCGGACAAGCCGGCGAAGAGGAGGGCAAACCCGTTCTGTTCGTGCGCGACAACGGTATTGGGATCAAACCGGAGTACCACGACCGCATCTTCGGCCTGTTCGATAAGTTGAACGGCGACACCGAGGGAACCGGAATCGGCTTGAGCCTGGTCAAGCGGATCGTAGAAGTGCATCACGGCCGTATCTGGGTCGAAAGCGCCGAAGGACAGGGATCGACCTTCTTCTTCACGATGCCCGCCGAACCCGAGACATAAACCGTGATATAACTGGAGCGAATTCACGCGAGGAGAATAGACCATGAAACGGGCTGTCAGTGTAAGCATTGGGTCGTCCAAACGCAACAAGGCTGTGGAGGTTACACTGCTGGGCGAAAAGGTCAGCATCGAACGCGTGGGGACGGATGGCGACATGGAAGCCGCCGCGTTGAAATACCAGGAATTGGACGGCAAGGTGGATGCCTTCGGAGTGGGTGGTGCGGATCTGGGTGCGATCGTGGAGGGCAAATTCTACCCCTTTCACTCCGTTCAAAAGCTCGTGAGGTACATTAAACAGACACCGGTGGTGGATGGGGGTGGCCTGAAGAACACGCTCGAGAACCGGGCCCCGGCCTTTCTGGATGAGAAAATCGGGGATTACATCAACCAGCGCGGCCGCAAGGTGATGATCACCGTGGGCGTGGATCGCTGGGGTCTCTCCAAATCCTTCAGCGAGGCGGGGTACGAGACCGTATTTTGCGATCTGATGTTTGCGCTGGATGTACCCATCCCGGTGCGCACCATGCGCGGGCTGCGCACCCTGGCTGCACTGCTGATCCCGATCGTGACACGCTTTCCCTTCGAGTGGCTCTACCCCACCGGCGAAAAGCAGGACGAGCACAAACCCAAGTTCCAGAAGTGGTATCACTGGGCGACGGTGGTCGCCGGCGACTGTCTGTATATCAAACGCCACATGCCGCTCGATATGCAGGGCAAGGTGGTGGTCACGAACACCACTACCCCCGAGGATGTGGATTTCTTCCGCAAGTGCGGCATCAAATACCTGGTCACCACCACTCCTGTCATGGAGGGTCGCTCGTTCGGCACGAACATGATGGAGGCCGCCCTGGTGGCCATTTCCGGCAAAGGCCGTTCCCTGACCTGGGATGAGTTAAATGAACTTCTCGACAAACTCGGTTTTGAACCTCAATTACAGGAGTTGAATTAGCCATGGACGCGATCGTAACCGCGGGTGGCATCCCGCAACCCGACGACCCCCTGTATCCGTATTCCAACGGCAGCTCGAAAGCCATGATCGACGTGGCCGGCAAACCCATGATCCAATGGGTGCTGGACGCCATGAGCGACGCCCGCAAAGTGGAGCGGGTGATCATCGTGGGGCTTTCGCCCAAGAACGAACTCACCTGCAGGAAACCCCTGTACTACATCTCCAACCAGGGACGCATGCTTGCCAACATCGTCACGGGCATCAACAAGGCGGTCGAGTTGAATCCGAAGGCGCAATATGTCCTGCTGGTCTCGTCCGACATTCCCTCCCTCAAGAGCAGCATGGTGGACTGGCTGATCGCAACCTGCATGAAAACCCGCGATGAACTGTATTATGGCGTATGCCCGCGGGCGGTCATGGAGAAGCGTTTTCCCGGCTCAAACCGGACCTATACCCGGTTGAAGGACATGGAGGTGTGCGGTTCGGACATCAACGTCGTGCACGTCAACCAGGCCACCCAGCATCTCGATACCTGGGAGCAGTTGATCGGCACCCGCAAGAGCCCCCTGCGTCAGGCGGCGGTGATCGGCTGGGATACTCTGTTTCAATTATTCACCCATCGTGTCGATCTGCAGAGTCTGGTCAAGCAGGTCTCCGGGCGAATCGGCATCAAAGGTCGCGCCATCATCTGGTCCCACGCGGAGCCATGCATGGACGTGGACAAACCTCACCAATTGGAGCTGCTGCGAGCGGACCTCGCCCGCCAGCAACGCAAGGCATTGAAGGCCAGTGCGCCTGTACCGAAGAGAAAGGGCATTGGATCCAAACCGCTCAGGAAGGCCATCAAAGCAAGCAAAAAAGCCAAATCATCTTTAAAGACGGCAAAGTCCACAATAAAAGGGAAAGCGAAGACCAGACATAAATGAGTTTTCGGTCCCTGCTCGAACTCGATGCCCGGCTCTCCGACCAGTTGCGCGTGGCCGAAAAGCCGGGTTTTTTACGAAACCTGGCGGCCGTCCTGGCACATTCGGGTGACTCATGGTTCTGGGGTGCGGCGCTCTTGATTGCGTGGTTCTTCAGCACCGTCGAATGGAAACGCTGGGAGGCGATGGAATTCATCTCCATTGCAGTTCTGGCCGTGATCGTGCTGCTGATCAAATTTCTGGTGCGCCGTAGACGGCCGGCAGGAGAATGGGGAAAGATCTACCGCAACACCGATCCGCACTCGTTCCCCTCCGGCCACGCCGCGCGTTCGTTCCTGATCGCGGTCGTCGCTTCGGGGTTCGCGCCCCCCTGGCTGGTGCTGATCCTTTGGATTTGGGCCCCGCTGGTTGCGCTGGCGCGCGTGTCCATGGGCGTGCACTACCTTTCAGATGTTGTGGCCGGAGCCCTGATCGGCGTGATCGTGGCCTTGATCCTGCTTCAGTTGTACCAACCGCTCCTTGGCTGGCTCGTCTCCGCCTCCGTGCTTGCATGACGATGAAATGAAGATTCGTTCGATCACGTATTTCCTTAACCCCGGCTGGCCGCTGGACGAGAACCGCTTGCGAACAGCCGGGGATTTCGTTGCGCGCGCCCGATCCGCGTACGAAGCCGCTGGGTATGAAGTTCAAACCACCCGCCTCGCGACCATCCCCTTCCCGAGGTTGTTGGGAGGAAAGGTCGATCAGCTCATTCAACTGGCTGCCAACCTCTCCCAAATGCTCGGTCAGACCGGGATCGCGTACGCC
>VGNF01000046.1 GCA_016866195.1 Chloroflexota bacterium
CCCCCGTATCCAGAACGATGGTCTTACCATGGTGGTTGGTGGCCTCGAAATGGCCGGTTAATCCGACCCGGCTGATGTGCTCGCCTCCCTTGGCAGAGTAGGCAGAAGGAACTTCATCCTCCGGAAAGATCGCGGCATATGGACATTCCGGAACACATGCGCCACAATCGATACAGGTGTCAGGATCGATATAGATCCAGGGCCATTCATTCAGCGGAAAGCCGGGGATCATGCATTCGACCGGGCATACTTCGATACATCCCCTGTCGCGCACGCATAAACTGGTGACAATATGGGTCATAAGCTTCTCTCCTTTTGGGATCAATTCGGCCGCACGCCAGTATTATATCTGCCTTTACAATTGTGGCAAGACCCATTAAGCAACTCCCTGCAGCGGTTACCGGGAATAATTATCCCTATCAAGAAAAGAACCGCCGGGTGCGGCGGTCTTTAGGTATGCTTTTTCTGAAAAGCGGGCTGCCACCGCCTCCCAGTTGACGACATTCCACCAATTGGTGACATATTCGGCACGTCGATTCTGGTATTTCAAGTAATAGGCATGCTCCCAGACGTCCAGACCCAGAATGGGTGTCTGTCTGTCGGTTAGCGGGCTATCCTGATTGGGGGTGGAAACTATCGCCAGCCCGTTGCCTATCTTGACCAGCCAGGCCCAGCCGGATCCAAACCGACCATTGGCCGATTTCTCAAACTCCGACTTGAAATTATCAAACGAGCCAAACGCAGAATCGATGGATTTGGCAAGCTCACCTTTGGGAGAGCCGCCTGCCTTGGGAGCCATGATTTCCCAGAACAAGGTATGGTTGTACGTGCCGCCTCCATGATTTCGCACAACCAGACGAATATCTTCGGGAATAGATCCAAGGTCGGAGAGTAATTCCTCCAGTTTCTTGGCACCTAGCTCCGCGTGCTTCTCCAAGGCTGTGTTCAGGTTGGTGATGTAGGTTTGATGGTGCTTCCCATGGTGGATCGTCATTGTCTGAGCATCGATATATGGCTCAAGGGCATCAACGGCATAAGGGAGTTTCGGAAGTTCAAAGGGCATAGGACATCTCCTGGATAAAAATAATATTTTTGAGAAATATTTACAAAATTGTATTACTCATAGGTCTGGATGTCAAGCGGGAAGCGAAAGTCGACACACATATTGGTTACACGCAACACAATACAATGTATACTCCCGAAATGGTCGTCCCGAAAATGTCCGCAAAATGGCTTGCGGCAATCCTGGCTGTGGCCATAGCGGCGATTTCCACTGCAAGTATATTCATCCGTTATGCGCAATCCGAAGGGGTTCCTTCTTCGGTCATCGCCGCGTTAAGATTGTCAATCGCCACTTCCTTGCTTGCGCCTTTCGTATTAGGGGGCTATCGCAATGAGTTGCGAGGCATAAGACCCTCACAACTTGCTTTCGTTACAGGAGCGGGGATCTTCCTGGCAATCCATTTTTCCGCGTGGATCTCCTCCCTCGAATTCACATCTATCGCAAGTTCCGCCTTGTTCGTCAGCACTGGGCCGGTATGGGTAGCCATCCTGTCTCCATTGCTTTTAAACGAAAAAGTGTCCAGGATCGCCTTGGCAGGGATCCTGCTTGCGATCGCAGGAGGGATAACCATCGGTTTGGTCGATGCATGCAGTGCACTCTCCGCACAAGCCTGCCTGGGAGCGATTCAAAAAAATCAAGACAATGGAGTCCTTAGGGGCAATTTCCTGGCTCTGATGGGAGCATGGGCAGTCTCGGGATATCTGATGGTCGGGAGAAAAGCCCGCGCCGGGATGTCATTGATTCCGTATGTGTTCCTGGTGTATGGAGTCGCAGCGCTTGCATTGACTGTTTTCTTGATATCAAACGGAATTTCGGTATGGAACTATTCACAGCTGGCGTATTTGTGGATTTTCCTGCTGGCTGCGATTCCTCAATTGGTGGGGCATTCGACTCTTAATTGGGCATTGAAGTTCATGCCTGCCTCCCTTGTTTCGGTGGTGACGCTTTGCGAACCGATCGGGGCTGCCATCCTGGCATTCCTTCTGTTCCAGGAATCACTCCATCCCATATCCATTTTTGGAGGGGCGTTAATATTATTGGGAATCTTTCTCGCCACCAGAACTCCGAAATGAAATTACCCTCCCACCAGTATCTCGAACGATTGGGGATTCCCTTTGATAGAAGAAGCTTTCCCGTCACGACGGAAAAAGGAGCTGCCAACGTCGCCAGGGCTCTGGAGCTGTCCGAGAGGCAGGCTGTAAAGACCCTGATCTTTCAAGCCGATACCGGCGAATGCGTTTTGGTGATGCTTGGCGGCGACCAGAATGCAATATCAGGTAACCTAAAGAAAGCCATCGGATCCCGGAACATCAGCATGGCTTCCCCTCAGGTAGTGCTGGAGATCACCGGCTATGCCATCGGATCCATCCCCGCCTTTGGTTGGCAGCCACAAAGATTTCGTTCGTTCCTTGAAGCCTCCCTTGTCACCGAGGAAAGTCTTGGAACCGGCGCCGGGAAGTGGGGGGAGGAAATTATGATCACTCCGGAGAAAATGATCCGGGCAAATCACGCGATTGTGGTAAATCTGACCGACAAAGAAAAACCGGTCTTTAATGGTTTATCGCGCATATAAAGTATTCAATTCACGCAGCCTGTCCGCATCTTGCGACCGCAGCTCATCACCTTTCATTCGCCACTGCCAATTTCCCCCCAAACGACTTGGAAAGTTCATTCGTGCTTCTCCACCCAAACCAAGAACATCCTGCATCGGGGCGATTGCGAATACCGCCACCGATCTCCAGACCTCCCGAATCATATCCCAGCCGATTTGCTGACCATCCACCCCCAGGTAGCGCAGGGCAAACTCGCGCTCCGCCCTGTCTGCTGATGACAACCACCCGAGTGCTGTATCGTTATCATGGGTGCCGGTATATGCCACGCAGTTTGTGACATAATGATGCGGAAGGAACGGGTTCTCCGGACCCGAAAATCCAAATTGCAGCACCTTCATCCCAGGCAGGTCAAATTGGGATAATAATTCGATCACATCCGGGGTGATCAATCCCAGATCTTCGGCAATGATTGGCAGGCCGGTGTCGCGGGTAACCAATCCATCCCCCAGATGCTGATCCACCGCACAAAAAAAATCGGACCCGGGTCCTTTCACCCACTGGCCGAACTCCGCCGTTTCATGGTCGGCCGGGATTTCATAATATCCGGCGAACCCGCGGAAGTGGTCGATTCGTACAATATCCACGGAATTCAATGCCGACTGGATGCGTGATTGCCACCAGGAATACCCGTCCTGCCGGTGGTTCTCCCAATCATATAAGGGATTTCCCCAGAGCTGGCCGGTAGCAGAAAATACATCCGGAGGAACGCCGGCAACAACGACGGGTTTCCCAAGGCGATCAAGTTGGAATAATTCAGGTCGAGCCCACACATCTGCCGAGTCGTACGCGGCAAATATCGGTAGATCGCCGATGATTCGAATCCCATGTTGATGGGCATAATCTCGCAAGTCAAACCACTGTCTGAAGAAAACAAATTGGATGAAGGCGTGTTTCCTGCATTGCCTGGCAAGATCGGTCCGTTTTCTTTGCAACGAATCCTTGTTTCTTGACTTCAACGGTTCAGGCCATTCGTTCCACGGACGCCCGTCCTGGGATTCCTTGACAGCCATGAACAGGGAATAATCATCCAACCAGAATGCTTGTTGCTGCTGAAACTCATCGAAACCAGAGCCCAGGCGTTCCGGTAGCGATTCAAATCTGGCAAAAGCCTTCTCCAGCAGACTTAACTTCCATGGGATTACTTCACCATAATCCACCCTTGATTCAGAAAAATCCGGCGTGCTTGAAAGATCTTCTTGCGCCAACAACCCCTCTGCCAAAAGCAACTCCGGGCTGATCAAGTAAGGATTTCCCGCAAATGCGGAAAAACTCTGATAGGGAGAATCGCCATAACCAGTAGGACCCAAAGGCAATACCTGCCATAGTTTGCAGCCGGCGAGCGCCAGCCAATCGATGAAACGCCTTGCGAGAGGTCCCACATCCCCAATTCCGAATGCTCCCGGCAGACTGGTCGGATGCAACAGGATTCCACCCGATCTTTGAAATTTCATTTGGAGAGCAAGGACTTGTACAATTCGAGATATCTTTCAGCGGAGGCAGCCCAGGAAAAATCCTGTTCCATGCCCGCGCGTTGGATCTCCACCCACCGCACTTTTTCAGCAAATACAGAGAACGCCCGAAGCATCGCCCGCTTCAAGGACTGGTGGTGCGCCTTCTGAAACGTGAAGCCCGTTCGTTCATTTTGAACTGTATCCTTCAACCCACCCACTGCCCGTACTACCGGAACACAGCCATACCGCATCGCAATCATTTGAGATAATCCGCAAGGCTCGTATCGGGAGGGCATTAAGAGCATGTCGGCTCCAGCATAGATCTGGCGGGCGAGTTTTGCGTCATAACGCGTCTCAATCTTGAATTTCCCAGGCAGATCAGCCTCCAGTTTTTGCGCCTTTTTTTCGATCTGCGAATCGCCTGTACCAAGGATGATCGCCTGAAAAGCCTCTGCCTTCATACTCCGAATTGCGGAAAGAGCCAGATCGACACCCTTTTGTACATCCATGCGTGAGACCATCGCGACCAGCGGGATATCCGGATTTTGTGTGAAATCCAACCGCTTTTGCAGTTCAAGCTTGTTGCGCGAACGCCCTGATAAGGATGTTGAATCAAAATTTGCGACAAGCGCCTCGTCCGTCGCCGGATCGAACGCATCCACATCCAAACCATTTACAATTCCGCTGATACGATCGTTTCGCGCCCGGAGAAAGTCGTTCAAGCCGCTGCCGTACTCCGGGGTCATGATCTCGTCGGCATAGGAAGGCGATACAGCGACAATGGCATCGGAAGCCCACAAGCCCAGCGGCAGGGGGCGGGTGCGCGCCCATTCCGGAAGATCGGTTGGTGCAAGCCTGATCCCGTACGCTTCAAGGATTGAACCAACCTCCGGCCCCAGGAAGGGTAGATTATGCACAGACACAACGCTGGCTGGATGCGGCCCGGGATGATCCCATCGTTTGGTCAAAGAACCATAGACGCTTAAAGCTGTATGCCAGTCATTCGCGTGCAGGACACGGGGAAGCCAATCGACCTGTTTTGGTATTTCCAGTGCCGCCAAAGAAAAGAAGGCATACTTTTCTGCATCCAGGTTGGCATCGGATGAATAAACCGAGCCGGTCAAGCGAATGGGATCCCCTCCAACAAGGTAGACAGGCACTCCCTTCAGAGTGGATTCCATTAGTTCGACCTGCAACTCGGTTGCGCCCTTATTCAAAGTGAACATGCCGAGAGGCCGAAGCCCGTCAATGTGCATGGCCGGATGGAACGGAATTGCCAGTCTGATGTCCAAACTGAATTCCTCATCGGACAGCGAGTGCAATACTGCAGGCAAAGAACCGGCGACATCGCCCAAGCCGCCCACCTTAATAAATGGATCGGCTTCGGCAGCCAGAAAGAGAATATTGATGGTCTTGGGCATGGGAAAATTCTGACCGGCCTCCGAGAATCTTGCGATTCGAAGGCCGGCTGATGGGGAGCCTGATGGGCTTCGAACCCACCCCATCCACATCCACAGTGTGGCGCTCTGCCATTGAGCTACAGGCTCCAAGACCGGAAACCGCAGGATTATAACATTAATTACCTTCGGCCAACATCGATCGAATTTTCTCGACCATATCGGCTGCCGGGCAGGAGACTTGTTCCCCGGAATTAAGCGCTTTGATGGTCACGTTTCGACGCATGATTTCCTCCGGCCCGAGAACCACCACGATCGGGATCTTCATCCGGTCGGCATATTTGAACTGCCTGGGATACTTCGACGGTTCATTGTAGACCAGGGTGTTGATCCCCGCTTTGCGCAATTCACTGGCAGCCATCAGGGAGGCTGTCATGGAGGATTGATCATATACAGTCACCAATACCGAAGCAGTGGAGGCTCGGAATTCAGGTATCAACCCGGCCTCCTGCAGGATAATCCCTACCACTACATCGCCCATGGCGAATCCCACGGCAGACAGAGGCTTTCCTCCTACATCCTCCAGCAATCGATCATACCGACCACCCCCTAAAATCGACCTCCTCACTGAGCCGCCGCTTTCAAACGCCTCGAATACCGTCCCCGTATAATACAGCAGGCCGCGGACAACGCTCGGATTGAATGACACATACTCGCTCACGCCGATCGAATCGAGTGCCGAAAACAAGCGCTTCAACGACTCGCTTTTTTCCCACATACTGAAATCTTCGAGTAGCTCCTTCAAACCGCTCAACTGGGTTTGATTGACCCCCAATTCCAGGACGTCGTTATCCCATTGATCCGGTTCGGTCTTTGACCGGCGGTCGATTAAATTCGAAAGCCCGAGACGGCTTGAGGCAGGCAGTTTCAATCGGTTAAATTCAGATTCCATCAGCCGGCGATCGTTCACCTGAATGGAGGCTTGGGACGGTTTCAGATTGACAGATCGAAGAAACTCGGCTGCCACGGCGATCAGCTCGGCATCTGCTTCGGGCGTATCGACCCCCAGCAGATCCACATTCCATTGAAAGAATTCGCGCGTCCGCCCCTTTTGAGGTTGTTCATACCTCCAACACGGTCCAAACGACCACCACCGAACCGGAAAGATCAATTCATTTTGCCGTGCAGCAATCATTCGCGCCAGGCTGGGCGTGAGTTCCGGGCGAAGCGTTACATACTCCCCTCCGCGATCCTGAAAGGTAAATGACTGCCTCTTAACCAGCTCCTCACCGGATTTGGCGGCGTACAATTCAAGCGATTCAATGAACGGCGCGTCCCATTCCTGGTATCCGAATGCCTGGGATGCGGCGCGCACCTTCTCGTAAAGATAATTACGCAGGTACATTTGCTCCGGATAAAACTCGCGCGTACCCTTTACCGCTTGGATCTTCCTCGTCATTTCAACTCCATCGTTGCATTCTATCACGGGACCCCATATGCCATCATAATTCAATCCTTGAATTTTGAATTCAGTTTGGTATAATCCCCCCATTCTCATTCTGGGAGAACTCATGGAAATTCATTATCAAGAAACCAGCAAGGACTTGTTGAAACGCATTGACATTCACGAAAGATATGGCTCTGCGAATATCGATTCGTGGACCAGTGAACTGCTCAATCCACACGCCGGCATGAAGATTTTGGACATCGGGTGCGGGGCGGGAAAACTCTGCTTTTTATTCAATGAATACACAAACGGCGGGGCGAGCATCATTGGGGGCGATTTTTCGGAGGAACTTCTCGAAAAGGCGCGCGCCAGAAACTCCCAATCGGGAGCGAAGGTTGAATTTCGATTCCTCGACTTCAACAAACCCTTGGAATTCCCCCAGGAGACCTTCGATCTGTGCACGAGCGCTTTCGCGATCTACTACGCTTCGGATCTGAATTTCACTTTCGGAGAGGCGCATCGCATACTCAAACCGGGAGGCAGGTTGTTTGTTTCAGGTCCTTTGCCCGAAAACAAGAAGATGTTCTACGAAATTATCCAGCAGGCAACCGATCAGCCCATCCCGCCGATGCCGGGTTCCTCCCGTTTCAAAGGCGAGATACTCAATACCATCAAATCATTGTTCTCAAGAACGGAAATCCATACCTTCGAGAACCAACTGACCTTTCCGGAAGTCGATCCGTTCATCGAATACGTTCGCGCCTCCTTGAGCGAAGACCGAAAATTGTGGAGTTCCATGTTCAGTGGCAAAGAGGAATTCGAAGTTCTTGTGGACAAGATCCAGGCTGTCGCCCGGCAGTGGTTCGCGCGGGACGGCAAGCTGGTGATGACCAAGGTCGTGGGCGGCATCCTGGCCGAGAAATAATCCCTCCAAGAATGAATTTCTTCGGCAGGAAAGTCTTGTTTCTGGGGGCGCACCCGGATGATATTGAGCTTGGGTGTGGAGCGCTGCTCCATCAGATCGCAGGGGGAACGGATATTCTGTGCGTCACCCTGTCGGACAACCAGAAGAATCCCGACTTGAAGGACATTGTGACGGAACATCTCCGGTCCATGGAAATTCTGGGTATTCAGAAAGACAAGATCATCTTCGGTCCATTCACCACCCGCGTGTTCCCGGGTGCCCGGCAGGAGATCCTCGAGTATTTTCTCAAGCTTCGTGCGGACTTCCATCCGGATCTGATTTTCACCCATACAATTCATGACGTCCACCAGGATCACAATACCATGACCCAGGAGGCGCTGCGGGCATACCGGGGGATCACGGTTCTGGGATATGACGTGGTCAGATCTTCCTATGGTTTCTTTCCGCATTTTCTGGTCCAGGTAACCGAGCAGGATGTGGAGAAGAAGGTCGAGGCGCTGGCGGAGTACCAAACCTACCGCGATCGATACTATTTCAACAGCGAACTCACACGCTCGATCATGGTTCGCCATGGGGCTCTGGCGGAGGTTTCATACGCCGAAGGATTTGATATTCTCCGAATTGTCGGGAAATTTGGCTGTGAATAAATGGGTTATTCCTGTTGCCTTGCAGGCTCTTAGTCACTCGCAATTCCATCGTACGGTTAAATACTCCCTGCTCAGAGGTAACAAGGAATAATAGCGACGAATCTTTTTTGAAAAACACAAGATTTTATTCAAGAATATCCTCCTCCTGGGCTTATTCGTGTTCCTCCAGGGATGCAATGCCACGCCATTCTTGCAGGATGACCGGCCGAATTTTCTGATCATCATTACGGACGACCAGCGATTCGACACCATGGAATATATGCCTCTGACGCAGGAGCTGATCTTCGATCAGGGTGTTACGTTCTCGCATGGATACGTCACCACGCCGTATTGTTGCCCGAGTCGGTCGAGCATCTTCACTGGCCTGTATGCACACAATCACAAAGTTCTGATTAACGACGACAGGCTGCTGCTTCCCACGGTCATGCAGGATCTTCAGGAATCCGGGTATTACACGGGTTTGATCGGAAAGTACCTCAATTCATGGACAGACAGTCCAAGACCGGAGTTCGATTACTGGGTGTCCTTTTTCGGGGGAACACCCAAGCGGTACTACGGACCTCGGTTAAACATCAACGGCGACCGGGGAAAATATGAAGGGTACATCACCTATATTTTTCGGGATCACGTTCTGGAATTTCTCGATCAAGCCTCCAGGAGAAAGGAACCGTTCTTCCTGCTTTTTACACCCAACGCACCGCACGATCCGTTCACTCCGGCCGAAGAGGACCTCGTCTTGTATCGTGATCTCCCCCCACACCGCCCGCCGAATTTCAACGAAGAAGACATTTCAGATAAGCCTCGCTCGATATCCAACAAACCGCTACTCGACGAGCAGGGGATGGCTCATATCGACGGAATTCGCCTGGCACAACTGCAAACGCTGGCATCCCTTGACCGATCCATCGAAGAAATCATGCAGAAACTGGAAGTCACCGGGGAACTTGACCACACGCTGATCATTTTCCTGTCCGACAATGGAATTCATTGGGGGGAGCACCGAATGGATAACAAGAATTCGGCGTACGAAGAGTCGATCAAGGTCCCCTTCGCGATGCGTTATCCCACCCTCGTTCCGAAACCGTACATAGAGGACCGATTGGTGGCGAATATCGATATTGCTCCGACCATTTATGAATTGTCGGGAACACCCATGCCGGAAAATATCGACGGGTCATCGCTTGCGGGCTTGTTCAAACCCGATCAAACTTGGCGAACACATCTGTTATTGGAGGCCTGGCCGCCACGTGGATTTTGGTCTGCCATCCATACTGGCCAATACATATACATCGAGACGGAAAACGACCTTTTCGAGTTTTACAACCTGCAAGTCGATCCATACCAGCTGGATAACATGATCGAAGTGCCTCAGTATCGCGAGAAAATCGCTGAATTGCGGTTTCTGCTCGAACAGGAGAGGCGGCCACCCATTCCAGCGGCTGAGTGATTAGAGCAGGCTGCCCGATTTTGTGGTTTATTTTGCCTAACGATCCCTTGGAATTCCCAAGTGTAAGTAACCCCCTTCGATTCGTACCGGATAGGCGGGAATATCGACCACCGCGGGCATTTGAACCGCTTTGCCCGTGCGCACGTCGAATTCACCGCCGTGACGGGGACAAACCACTCGATCCCCCTCCAGGGTTCCATCGCCCAGAGGTCCATCGTCGTGAGTGCAGATATCCCCGATCGCAAAGTATTTACCGGCGATGTTAAATACCACTACTGGTCGGTCCCCCACCTCCACAAACAACCTCTGGCCTTCGGGAATTTCGGAAACCGGCGCGATCTCGACGAATTCGATGTTTTCCTGCGGGGCGGTTACATAATTGAACATTTTCATTCCACCAGATCGTCGGAAGCCTCGCCCAATCCATATATGCCTGCCTTAAGGACTTTCAGAGGCAGAAGTGCACATTTCAGTCGCACGGGTCCCAGGTCAATTCCCAGAAGCTCGAGAACGTCCTGTTTGGAAAGCTGTTTAACTTCATCCAGGGGTTTCCCGACAATCGATTCCATCAGCAAATCCGCGGAGGCCTGTGAAATCGCGCACCCGTGGCCGTCGAACATGGCTTCCGAAACGATGCCTCTTTCATCCACACGCAATTCGACCTGGATGTGATCTCCGCACAAGGGATTGCTGTCCGAGAACGAATAATCATGGGGATTCAACTTCCCCTTGAAAGAGGGATTCTTGTAATGTTCAATGATGACTTCGCGGTATAGATCGTCCATATTAACCGAACAACTCTTTCACCTTGTAAATTCCGGCGACCAGCCGGTCCACCTCTTCTGCGGTATTGTAGAAGTAGAAACTGGCGCGGCTGGATGCGGGAATCCCGAATTTTTCATGCAGGGGTTGGGCGCAATGATGGCCGGCTCGGATTGCGATTCCATCCCGATCCAAGATCTGCGCCACATCGTGCGGATGGATTCCGTTGACCGTAAAGGCGACCACTCCCCCCTTCTTTTCCGCAGTTGGCCCAAGAACTTTCACGCCTGGGATTTCAACGAGCCGGTCCAGTGCATATTCTGTCATCGCATGCTCGTGGGTTTGAATTTCCTCCATGCCAATTTTGGAAAGATAATCCACTGCGGCGCCAAACCCGACCGCTTCGGCTATGGCAGGAGTCCCCGCCTCCCACTTGTGCGGCAGGGAGTTCGCTTTGAAGGAATGAAGGTGGACTTCCTTGATCATATCCCCGCCGCCCAAGAATGGAGGCATGGCTACGAGCCACTCCTCCTTTCCGTATAAGATGCCAATCCCCGTAGGCCCGCACATTTTATGGGCGGAAAAGGCATAAAAATCGACATCCAAGGCTTGAACATCCACAGGGAGGTGAGGCACCGATTGAGCCCCATCCACGAGAACCATCGCGCCCACGGAATGCGCCAGTGTAGCGACCTCAGCCACAGGATTGATCGTACCGAGCACATTAGACATGTGAGTAAACGAGACAAGTTTTGGTTTGCGTTCAAGCAGGATTCGATATGCATCCAGATCCAGCAATCCCTCCTCGGTCACTGGAATGAACTCGAGGCGAATCCCCAATTCTGACTGCAGCATTTGCCAGGGAACGAGATTGGAATGATGCTCCATCTCCGTCAGGATGACCACGTCCCCAGACTTCAGGTGGGACCGGCCCCAGGAATAGGCAACCAGATTGATCGATTCGGTAGTGTTACGAGTATAGATAATCTCTCGCGCTGAAACCGCGTTGATGAACTTCGTGATCCTATCGCGAGCGGCTTCATACAAGGCAGTCGCTTCCTCTGCCAGCGTGTGGACGCCGCGGTGTATGTTGGAATTCGATCGCCGGTAGTACTCATTCATGGCGTCGATCACGGCGAGCGGTTTTTGTGAGGTGGCGGTCGAATCAAGGTACGCCAGGAGCGAACCTTCCTGAACTGCCCGTTTTAGAATCGGAAAATCTTCGCGCAGGATTTCTACATTCAACATACCAGATACCGATACTGCATCAATCAAATCATATGGAAGAACGAATTAATAATCAGGGATTACATCCTTGATCGCCGGCTTCTTTCCGGGCACCGGCCGAATGTGCTCGGAGTTAACCGGATACCACAGGATCCGGTCCGGCACCATCCAGCCATCGGTCAGGAATACATTGGACCGAAATTGCACTGCGACCATTTTGTTGTCCACTTGCACCACAATTCCCTTGACCCAGCCTCGGATTCGCTCGCGACTCTTCTCATGGTCGCAATATACTTCCACGGTGTCTCCGACTTCGAATTCGTGTTCCAAGCCTGGCGCCTTCATGTATTTGAACTGATGGATTCGATGGCTGCGGCTTCCTGATTGCTTGCGATCCGCAACCGGGCTGGGGTGCCGTTTGACCGGCGGAGAGGAGGGTCGGGAGAATGATACAGACCTGGGCGGGAAGGAGAGGCTGGAACGGGAGTAAGGTCTTTCCCCGCGCAGCTTGATACCAGGGGAATATGTATATTGGAAGCCCGTCGGTGTTTTCGGCTTGGTTGCCTTTTTGGTCGTGGCACGTTCTCCCGCCGAGGGTTTGCGGCTCCTTGCCGCACGGTTTTTCTTGATCTTGGCAACCGGCCTGGCCTTGGATCGAACTCTGGTTTTCCCCTTTTTCACCGCTCTAACCTTGGATTTGAGCTTCGCCCGCCTTTTAAATTTCAATTTGTTCGAATTTCGAGGCCGGGCTTTCTTACCCGCCCGAGGTTTGCTAGTCGGCTTGGTTTTTTTTCGCAGTTTTCGCATTTTGGTTTATTTCCTGTCTGATCGTCGAGGCGGTTCCCGCCATTGGAACTCTTTCAATGAGGCGTAATCATGAATACAAACTTCATTCTTTATCCAACATTACAGCGCAAAATTCCGGCAATAGTTTTTCTGTGTCACCCAGAGGGTGTCTTCCTGGCCCTTGGAGAAGGTTTCACACCGAGAGGTCTCTGACGCTGCTGTGGAAATGGTCACATGCCTCGGTTGCACACTTGCCCTGGGAGCTAGTGCCAGGGAGTGTCGCGGTGCTCAGCCTGGCGCGCGTAGGCACCTTCGCATGGGATTACTATTCATCGGACAATTTCACGTGAATCGCCTTTTGAAATCTCTCGCGAACCCCATCTAATGGAATTCGCTGCATGATCGGATCGAAGAAGCCCTCAACCACCAGTTTCTCCGCTTCCCTTTGAGGAATACCCCTCGACTTCAGGTAAAACAACGGCTCCTGTTCCAGCTTGCCGACTGTCGCACCATGTGTGCATCGAACATCGTCGGCAAGAATTTCAAGACCGGGGATTGAGTCCGCTCGCGCCTGATCATCGAGAACGAGATTGCGGTTTGCCTGATATCCATCGGTTTTTTGCGCTCCCGGTGCCACGTAGATCATACCCTGCCATACGGATCGGCTTTTTCCTTTCAAAGCTCCTTTGAACAACAAATCGCTGGTGGTATTCGGAGCCAGGTGGTTTTGCTGTGTGTCGTGATCGAGATGCTGATTTCCATCCGTAAAATAGAATCCAGACATTCGACCCAGCGCTCCTTCGCCGACCAGATCCAGATCGGAAAAATTCTTGGTCAACTTCGATCCGACCGCGCCAAAGATCCAATCCAGGTTTCCGCCTCGGTTCACCTGCGCCCGCTCATGCGAGAAATTCCAGATGTGCCTGCCCCAGGACTGAAGCTCGACAAATCGGAAGCGCGCCTCCTGCCCCACATGAATACTGACGATCCCGGCATGCATGGATGGCTGTGATTCGTCAGGCGAGGCAGATTCATGAATGTAAGTTATCGAGGCGCCATCTGCCACAAAAATGACGATGTGGGAAAAATAAGCTAGATTCCCACCCGGCCCCCACATGAGGCTATGAAGAGGCCATTCCAGGTTCAAACCCTTTGGCACATACAGGAATATCCCGCTATTGGCCATTGCCGAGGCCAAAGCGGCGAATTTCCCGTCGCCCGGCCTGACGATTGTACCAATCAGCGACTTCAGCAAATCGCCGTGCTCGCGCTCGGCTGTGACGAGGTCCGTGAAGATCACACCCTTTCTCCTGACTTCCTGATCGAGTTCAATGTGGGAACTTCCCGGGAGTAAGGTGATCTGCCCTGCATGTCGATCCCCTATAAGCGGTTTTAGAAGTTCGTCGGGCACTGGAGACAGATCATGGGTCGCATTCTCCTTTGGGAGTCCGAACTCCGCGGATGGAAAGAACCTTAAGTCCGTCCTTCTCCAAGCTTCCATGGAAGAAGAAGGAAAGGGTTGATGGGTGAACTCCTCCCAGGCGGAGGAACGAAATGAGCCGAGACCATTCTTTGAATCCGGTAAATCCAAGTGCGAAAACGCAAAACCTTTTATTGACGAATCCGGCCTGCGGCTTCGGGCGACTGTGATTTTCGGTTTTTCCTGCATCCTAACCAATCGATCCCTCCATTTGAAGTTGAATCAACCGGTTCATCTCCACCGCGTACTCCATAGGGAGTTCCTTCACCAATGGCTCGATGAAACCGGATACAACCATGGTAGTGGCTTCCTCCTCGCTTAATCCTCTCGACATCAGGTAAAAAAGCTGCTCCTCGCCCACCTTGCTCACCGACGCCTCATGGCCAATAGTCACGTCGTCCTCGTCGATTTCTATGTAAGGATAGGTATCCGATCGCGACTTCGGATCGAGCAGCAGCGCATCGCAGACGACATTGGACTTTACACCCTTCGCGCCCTTGTACACCTTCAACAATCCACGATAGGAAGCGCGACCGCCGTTCTTCGAAATCGATTTTGATGTGATTTTGCTTGAGGTGCGCGGTGCAAAGTGTACCATCTTGGATCCCGCATCCTGAATTTGACTTGGTCCGGCAAAAGCCATTGACAGCATTTCCCCGTGGGCTCCCGGCTCCATCAAATAACAGGAGGGATACTTCATGGTCACCTTGGAACCGAGGTTCGCGTCCACCCATTCGTGAGTCGCGTTTTCATACACCTTGGCACGCTGTGTGACCAGATTGTAAACGTTTGTGCTCCAATTCTGGATCGTCGAATAGCGCGATCGCGCCCCCTTCTTCACGATGATCTCGATGACTCCCGAATGGAACGAGTCGGTCGTATATTGCGGCGCCGTGCATCCTTCCACGTAATGAACTTGAGCGCCCTCATCCACAATGATCAAAGTCCGTTCAAATTGACCGACGTTGGCCGTATTCAATCGAAAATACGCCTGAAGAGGCAGATCCACCTTCACGCCCTTGGGGACATAGACGAAGGATCCGCCCGACCAGACGGCGCTGTTCAGGGCGGCGAACTTATTATCCTCGATAGGGATCACCGTTCCAAAGTATTCCCGAAAGAGATCCTGATGTTGTTTAAGTCCATCTTCGATGGAGAGGAAAATAACACCCTGCTTTGCAAGATGTTCCTGGATGGAATGGTAGACCATCTCCGATTCGTATTGTGCGCCAAGTCCGGCCAGGAATTTCCGTTCGGCCTCGGGTACACCGAGTCTGTCGAATGTCCGCTTGATGTCGTCCGGCACGTCCTCCCAGGATTTTTCCTGTTTTTCAGTGGGTTTCACATAATAATAGATGTCATCCAGGTTCAGGGAGTCCAACGCTGGTCCCCAAGAGGGCATAGGTCGACTAAGGAAGTGCTCCAAAGCCTTAAGGCGAAATTCAAGCATCCAGTGAGGTTCTTCCTTCATTCGGGAGATCTGCTCGACCACCTCCCGGTTCAGGCCTTTTCGAGATTTAAAGGCATAATTATCATCTCGGTCGCGAAAACCATATTTGTATTCACTAATTTCCTCTAGGATTTTTGTATCATCGCTCATGCCGGCTCCGCTCCATCCAACAGATTTGTGCTTTTATTTTGAAGAAATGCCCTTGCAACTAAACTCTGGATTCGACGCTTGTACTAAACCGCCTCGTCGATCTTCTCGCGAATCCAATCGTACCCATGCTCCTCCAGATGCAAGGCCAGATCCGGCCCGCCGGATTCAACAATCCGCCCATCCATCATGACATGGACAAAGTGCGGCTTGATGTAATTTAACAGTCGCTGGTAATGCGTAATGACGAGCACCCCCAACTGGGGTCCGGCGAGAGCGTTGACTCCCTCGGATACAATTCTCAGGGCATCGATATCCAACCCTGAATCTGTTTCGTCAAGAATGGCAATTTCCGGTCTAAGGGTTGCCAGTTGCAGGATCTCCGCCCGTTTTTTTTCGCCGCCGGAAAAGCCGTCATTGAGATATCGACCGGCGAAATTGTGATCCATCTTGAGCATATCCATTCGCTCCTTGAGCATCTTGCGAAACTCAGGAATGGGAATTCCCTTATCCGCTGGATTTTCTACCCGACGACGGGAATTCAAAGCCGAGCGCAGGAAATTTGCCACAGTTACACCCGGGATGGCCACCGGGTATTGAAACGCAAGGAACAGCCCGAGTCGCGAGCGTTCATCCGGTTCGAGTTCAAGGATATCAATGTCTTTGAATCGGATCTCCCCTCCAGTGACCTTATAATTGGGGTGACCCATCAGGGTATAAGCAAGGGTTGATTTTCCCGTTCCATTCGGCCCCATAATCGCATGAATCTCCCCCTGCTTCACAGTCAGCGAAAGCCCCTTGAGTATTTCCTTTTCTTCTATGCTGACATGAAGATTTTTGATTTCCAGATGAGACATGTAAAAGACTCCTAGGCAGATTCGGTATTTGGAACTTCATCCATTAACTGAGAAAAATTATAGCAAAAACAGGTAAAAATGTCAATATTTATGATAATTTTCTAAAATATTCAATTGAAAAAGTGACCCTGGAATTCAGGACTACCGTCAATTTTTACCTTTCCAACAGAATTAATCTGAGTTCGCAATGGCATTCCATCTGGCTTGTACTAGACTTGTAAGGAAGCCAATGGCACAAAAGGTGCGATATCCCGAGCTGAGACAAGGGAAACCTATCCTGCTAGGGATTTGCCTTTTTATTTCCACGCTTCCTCTCCCGCAAAATTCGTTCCGGGGGCTGTCGAGAAATTCATTTCAAGCAAACATGAGGGAGACAGGGGAATCCCACTACAATCTTCAAGCGGATAGGATTGTATTCGCCGTGATAGGCGATTATGGCCTTGCGGGCCAAGCCGAGGAAAGTGTTGCAGAACTGATAAAAAGCTGGAATCCTGCTTTCATCGTCACCACCGGAGATAACAACTATCCGCGGGGCTCACCGGATACGATCGACCAGAATATTGGCCAATATTTCCATGAGTTTATCTATCCCTACAAAGGTGAATTTGGCACCGGCGCATCCACGAAGCGTTTCTACCCTGTTTTAGGAAATCACGACTGGGACAGCAATGGTGCCAGCCCTTATTTTGATTACTTCAGCTTCTTCAGTGGACGCGGGTATTACGACTTTGTCTTTGGGTCCATCCATTTCTTCATGCTCGACAGCGATCCGGGG
>VGNF01000047.1 GCA_016866195.1 Chloroflexota bacterium
TTTTCCGGCGTGGCGATAGCTGCATGCGTGGCCATTCTCCTGGGCTGATCGCGGCAGTGGTTTGTGGAGCGGCTTATCTCATATACACCCTGCTGCAGGATGACCGCGCGACCACCCCAATCCTCCCAACGACCACAGTTGTGGAGCCCGGCACTCAGGAAGAAATTCAAATTGAAGTATTTGGACCGGGAGACCTGGGCCGCGAGAAGATCGCACTGACAAATGCAGGTGTCGCACCGATCAAAATCCAATTCTGGAGTGTTCAGCGCAATGAGGATCCGTTCTTATTTTTGTTCCCGGATGTCTCCCTGGAAGCGGGAGAAACCATATACCTGCACACCAGGGTCGGCACCAACACGGCGGCGGATTTTTTTCATGAAGGTGCAGGAGCCCGTCTGGCACCCAGGGAACGCGCTGAAATTGCTTGATTATCAAGGAAAGGTGCGCGCCACATACAGGATCCCTTAATATCGATCCCGCCTCCTTGAAACGTGGAAAGGAAGGACCCATGGCTGCAAACCACAAGAAATTTCCCATGGAACACGATAAGAAGATCGCCCTTGTGGCGCACGACAATAAAAAGCGTGACCTGGTTGAATGGGCCAAGTTCAACCGCGACCTGCTGGCACACCACCAGGTTTTTGCCACCGGCACCACCGGCGAGATCCTGGAAAAGGAACTGGGCTTCCCGATCACGAAGCTCAAAAGCGGACCGCTCGGGGGCGACCAGCAGATCGGCGCGATGATCGTCGATGACCGCATCGATTTTCTGATCTTCTTCTGGGACCCGCTCGAACCGATGCCCCACGATCCCGACGTCAAGGCGCTGCTGCGCATGGCAGTGGTGTGGAACATCCCGATCGCCTGCAACCGCGCCTCAGCTGATTTCATGATCTCCTCCCCGCTGATGGACGGCGAATACGACCGGCTGGTGCCGGACTATGAGAACTACATCACGCGCAAATTGGACGAGGGGTGAAAGGACCGGTTAGGCGTGATGCGCGAATCAAAACTGCGCTGGAAGGATCCGGATTGGCAGAAGCAGGCTCACGAGTGGATCCTGGCTGAGGCAGCGCGCGGCGGAATCCGCATCAGCGGGGCGATCGAACAACCGCACACCCTTCCGTGGTCGACCGTGATGCGAGTCCAAACCACCGAGGGTGTGCTTTTCTTCAAGGCCACGGCGGAGGAGACGATCTACGAGATCCGGCTGACCGAACAGCTGGCAGGCTGGTTCCCCGACTGCATGCCCGACCTCGTCGCGGTGGATATCGCGCGCGGCTGGATGCTGATGCGCGACGGCGGCGAACAGCTGCGCGCCTCCATCCGCCCGAGGAAGGACCTACGGCTGTGGGAGCCAAGCATCACGAAATACGCCGAAGTGCAGATCGGTCTCGTACAACACGTGGACGAAATACTCGCGCTGGGCATTCCCGATCATCGCCTTACCGCCTTGCCCGCACTTTATTCGCATCTGCTGACCGACAAAGAAAGCCTGTTGATCGATAAAGAGAAGGGGGTGACCTCCGCCGATTTCCAGCAATTGCAAAGTCTCGAACCGCGTTTCGAGCAATTATGCGCCGACCTTGCCGCGTTTGGAATTCCAGAATCGGTCGACCATGGGGACTTCCACGACGGGAACGTCCTGGTGAAAAACGGACGCCTCACCTTCTTTGACTGGGGGGATGCCAGTGTAACCCATCCATTCGTCTCGCTCAGGACCTTCTTTGTCAGCATGGAGATCGCGCTCGATCTCGACGATTATGCTCCTCCCACCTTAGAAATGATCGCTCTACGGGACATTTACCTCGCGCGCTGGGAGCACTTTGCCAGCAAAGAAAAAACGCTAAAGGCATACAATCTTTCGCGCCCGGTCGCGTCCATCGTCAAGGCGTTGTTGTGGCATAACACGGTCTCCAGATTGACCGATCCCCTGCGCGAGGAATACGCCTGGATCGTCCCCGAGGTGTTGAGGGAGTTCATGGTGTTTGAGAGGATGTTGTCGGCTTGAGTCCTCCCCTTGGAGACCGGGGAGGAGATGGGCGCAGGTTTTACCAAAAACCGTCTTATAATTTTACAAGCCCGAATTTAATTAACAAAAGGAGCCGCCATGACCACACCGTTTATCTGCCATGTGGAATGGGGTACGACCGATCCCGAGTCTCTGCGAAAATTACTTTATCAGCTGTTCGGTTGGGGATTCCAATCTTTCGCGCCCAATTATCTGATCTATGTCTCCGCGGAAGGCGGTGCAAGCGTCGGTATCATGCAATCGGACCAGATGCGCGCGGGTGGGTCCCCCCAGCGCCTCGGTGCGCGTGCAGGATATGGATGCAATGATCCTCAAAGCGGAGGGGCTTGGCGGCAGGGTCGTCGTCCCTAAAACGGACATGGGAGGCGGATCGTTTGCCTTCATCGCCGCTCCCGATGGAAATTTGATCGGATTGCAGAAGGTATGATGCCTCCAGGTCTTCAGGGATCCAATGAAGCTCTCCGATGTTGAATTCCGCGCCATGAACACCTGGTGGCGCAGGTGGGGGCAAAAGAATTTCGAGTTGCCACTTTTTCAGCGGATTGGCATGGACATCAAGGGGAAAGATGTCCTTGAGATCGGTTGCGGGAGTGGGTTTGGCGGATTTTTACTGAATCAGCTTCAACCAAGAAGTTACGTCGGCCTGGATGCGATGGAAGAACAAATCGAGATTGCACACAGGACCTACCCGCAATTCCAATTTATGGTTCAAGACGCGACGGATTTGAGTCAATTCCCCGCAGCAAGCAAGGATGTAATTGTGATCTTTGGCGTTCTCCATCACATCCCCGAATGGCGAAAGGTAATTGACGAGATCGCGCGCGTGCTAAAACCAAATGGAAGTCTTTTCCTCGAAGAGCCGCGCGGGGTGGACATCCGGTTGTTCGATTTCTTTTTTCGCTGGGGACATCCCGATTCGGATTTTGGGTTGAAAAGGATGGAAACCCATCTCAAATCGCGAGGGTTCCAATTCGACAAACGCTGGACACCGCTGTTGACGATGTATCACATAAAAGGGGCATTTTGAAAAACCGGGCATCGTCGGCGCGGCGCTGTCGGCAGTAATCGGATAAGGATGGAAGTATGGACTGCGATGTGATCGTCATCGGCTCCGGCGCGGGCGGACTGACCGCCGCGGTGGCACTGGCGCAGGCGGGCAAGCAAGTGCTGGTGCTTGAGCAGCACGACCGGCCCGGCGGGTGGACCCATTCGTTCACGTTGAACGGGTATCGCTTCAGCCCGGGGGTTCACTATATTGGCAGTCTCGAAGAGGGTGGAGGATTGCGCCGCATCTATGACGGATTGGGTGTGTCGCAGGATTTGATTTTCTGCGAACTCAATCCCGATGGGTATGACCATATCGTCATTGGTGACAAACAGGTGGATTTTCCCAAAGGCAAAGAAAATTTAATTGAGCGACTCAAGAGTCACTTTCCGCACGAGGTCAAGGGGATTAACGGATATTTCGCCGACATGGACGCGATGGTTCTCGGGCTGCGCAACATCGGCAGGCTGGACAAACCGTTTGAGGCGGTGAAGGGCGCGGGGATTATTCTGAAATGGATGCGCGCAACGGGCGCGGACTTGATCGACGCGCACGTCAGCGACCCCGTTCTTCGCGGTGTGCTGGCGGGGCAGTCGGGGGATCATGGCTTGCCGCCGTCGAAGGTCTCGGCGTTCATGCACGCGGGGATCACGGAGCATTATCTCGAGGGCGGATACTACCCGATGGGAGGCGCGTTCACGATTCCGCGCGCGTTCGTTCGGGGGCTGAAACGCGCGGGCGGGCAGATCCGGCTCAAGTCACGCGTGAAGCGGATTTTGATTGAGAAGGGAAAGGTAATCGGCGCCGAATTGGAATCGGGGGAAGAGCTCCGCGCGGGCGTCGTCATCTCCAATGCAGATCCCGAGGTGACGTTCGGCAAGTTGATCGGGCGCGAAAATTTGTCGACGAAGTTGAATCGGAAGTTGGACGGGCTGACGTATTCGACATCATGCCTGAGTTTGTTTTTTGCAACGGACATGGATCTGCGTGCGGCGGGACTCGACTCGGGCAACATGTGGTACTACGACCATTCGGATGTGGATAAGATTTACTCCGATGGACTCACCGATGCTCTACTGCGGGAGGAGACGCCGCCCGGTATGTTCCTGACGGTGACGACGTTGAAGGATCCATCCAAGATGCACTCCGGACATCATACCTGCGAGTCGTTCGCGTTCGTGAGTTACGACGCGTTCGAGAAGTAGGCGAATACCAAATACGGCGCGCGTCCCGCCGACTACGACGCGATGAAGGAAGACCTGGCGTGGCGCATGGTGCGCGGGCTGGAGAAGCGCATCCCTGGCCTGAGCAGGCACATCGTGTATTACAGTCTCGGCACGCCGCTGACGAACGAACACTATCTAAACGCAACACGCGGCAATTTATATGGAACCGAAAAAAGCCCGGCACAAATTGGCCCTTTTGGCTTCACGCCGCGTACCGAGTTCGATGGATTGTTTCTATGCGGCGCGAGCACAATGAGTCACGGCGTGGCGGGGGTCACGGCTTCGGGAATCGAGGCGGCGAAGGCGGTGTTGAACTGCCGCTCAAGCGATATTTTGACTCAGCACGGGAATGGTCCGCTGTTCTTGCAGGCGGAGGATACATCCGCGTGGCCGGAGTATTTGAAGAGGAAAATGGAACGCGGGGAAGTGGCAAGGGAAGAGGAAGAGAGGGAGGTATAGTAAAATAAAAAAAGTCTATGTAGAAGTGTGTATAAATAAAAATATGTGCTAAGTATTCGTACCAAATACAAAGCAAGCCCAACCATGGGAGGCGAATATGACAAAGCCATCTGAAACTCTCTGGGAAATAGAACCTCACACAAGTGCCAAACACGAAATCCTACGAAGATATTTAGGAGCATGGTTTCCTATTCTTGGTTCTAAGATTCCCCGAATTGTCTATATAGATGGATTTTGTGGTCCAGGAAGATATCTTGGCGGCGAAGAGGGCTCGCCAATCATTGCATTGCAGGAAGCACGGAAGCAACCTATTCTGGCGGGTTCAGAAGTGAGTTTCCTTTTTATTGATGAACGAGAGGATCGAATTAAGCATTTAGAGAGCGAATTATCATTATTGAATATTCCAAGTAATTTCCACATAGACACGAGAGTTAACGAATTTGAAGATACGCTTACCAAACTTCTGGATGACCTGGAGAAAAGGGGCGCTCATTTGGCACCTACTTTCGCGTTCATTGACCCATTTGGGTTTAAGGGAACGCCTTTCAGCCTGATCAAAAGATTGATGGCAAATTCGCGAACAGAAGTGTTTATCAACATTATGGTGGATTACGTAAACCGTTTTGTCGAGCATCCTTTGCCTGTGGATCGTAAACATATCAAGGATTTATTAGGGGCGTCTGATGATGAAATCGAAGATGTTGTCAATTCTCAAGATCGCATACTAGCTTTTAGACAACTTTATCAGGGTAAGCTTCTCAAACATGCAAAGTTTGTCAGATACTTTGAAATGCGGGATGACCGAAACAAAGTCATTTACTATTTATTCTTTGCTAGCAACCATCCCCTTGGGCACAAGAAAATGAAAGAGGCATTCTGGAAGGTGGATAGCCAAAGCGGCTTCAAGTTCTCTGATTGTACAGACCCAAATCAACCAGTGCTGTTTGAGTTGGATCCGTCTATCGACTTGGCAAAGGTATTAAAAACGCAATTTTCAGGATTAACACAAAATTCGGAGGATGTTATTACTTTTATTGAGGATAAAACACCCTATATTGAGACACATGCTAGGAAAGCATTGATTCATCTGGAAAATGGAAAAGAAATATCAATTGAACAAATTAAGGCTGACGGAGCAAAACGAAGGAGGGGCACATTCCCTACTGGTGTCATAATTCATTTTTAATGTTTTGTAGAACGTTTGAACTATAATTGAAATTGACAATTATTCTCGGAGGAGAAAATGGCACAATCTCGGATAGAGTGGACAGAATCCACTTGGAATCCACTTACTGGTTGCACAAAAATCAGCCCCGGTTGTAAACATTGTTATGCTGAGCGCATGGCGAAGCGGCTTCATGCAATGGGACAGCCGAATTATGCCAACGGTTTCAAGTTAACCATGCACGAGCATGTACTTGAAAAACCTTTGGAATGGAAAACTCCACAGGTCATCTTCGTCAATTCTATGAGCGATCTATTTCACAAGGACGTGCCATTGGAATTCGTTCAACGAGTTTTTGACGTAATGAAACGTGCTAACTGGCATCAGTTCCAGGTACTGACGAAACGCTCGGAAAGATTGACGGAGCTGAGTCCGTATTTGGAGTGGACGGAAAATATCTGGATGGGGGTCAGTGTGGAGAACAAGGATTACGTGTATCGCATTGACGATCTGCGGAAGACGGGCGCGAAGATTAAGTTCCTGTCCGTCGAACCAAAACTGGGCCCGATGCCGAAGATGAATCTCAGGGGAATCAATTGGGTCATCGTCGGCGGCGAGTCCGGTCCCGGAGCCCGTCCGCTGGAGAGAGAGTGGGTTGTTGGTGTGCGAGATCAATGCAAAAAAGCAAAAGTTCCCTTCTTCTTCAAGCAATGGGGGGGTGTGCAAAAGAAGAAGACGGGGAGACTGTTGGATGGGAGGACTTGGGATGAGATGCCGAGGGATATAAGTTTTGCGAAGGCATGAGAGGGGCGATAAATAAAAACCCCGCTTTCGGCGGGGTTGAATTTCCTGTCTACTACTTCTTCTTCGATTTAGGCTTCGCTTCCGCGACCCGTCTCTTCGGCTCACGGGGAGAATAAACCGACCTGATTCCACCGCGCGCAGGTCCGAGATATTCCGCGATGCTGATCTCATCGTTGATCCCGCAGTCGTCGGGGTCCCAGACGATCATTGTGCGGCTTTGATTGATCTTGAACTTTTTGCGGTCTTCCATGCTGGCGTTGTAGACGGTGGGAATCCACCACAGGGGAATCGAGAGGACGCGCTGGTCGGTCAACCCGACGTGGATGTATTTCTCATCGAACCGCACATCGTGGATGGTTGCTTCTGTGGGGAAAGTGTATTCGTCAATGGAATGTTGAATCTTATACCGCTTGACGTGAACCGTTTCATCCTTTGGCTTTACGTCTGTAATCATGCCATTCCTCCAGCAGGTAATCTCTCTCCTGCTTGATCTGTTTCAAGGCTTTCTTCAATTCGTGATTCCGCAGAGTCCTGCCTGCGCGCTCCACTTCGATTGTTGGCTCCAGCCAGATTTTGGCGTCGTTGTGGTCGTCCTGCGATCCCTTTCCCACATGGACGCTGGCGCGGGTTTCGTGCAACGCGTCGTAACTGTGAAACCAGATGACCAGGTCGTCAACTTCGAGGACTTTTGGACTCATCATGTGCCGCGATTATAGCAGGAAAAACTTTTCGTTCAGGGTGCTGACCAAGCGCACGGAACAGCTTGCAGAACTCAGCCCGCGTTTGGAGTGGGCGGAGAATATCTGGATGGGCGTCAGCGTGGAGATCAAGGATTATGTGTATCGCATTGACAACCTGCGATAAACAGGTGCAAAGATTAAGTTTCTTTCGGTTGAGCCTTTGCCTGGCCCAATGCCAAAGATGAATCTCAAAGGAATAAATTGGGTCATCGTCGGCGGCGAGTCCGGTCCCGGGGCCCGTCCGCTAGAGAGAGTGGGTTGTTGGTGTGCGAGATCGTTGCAAAAAAGCAAAAGTTCCCTTCTTCTTCAAGCAATGGGGTGGTGTGCAAAAGAAGAAGGCAGGCAGGCTGCTCGATGGCAGGACGTGGGAGGAGATGCCACGAGATATGCGTTTTGCAAAGGCGTGAAAATTGGCGATGTAACAGCCACCATTTTGTTAGAAATGGGGAAACTTGCCATCTTGACGCCAGTATCAATAATGGTATCATAGCCGCGTGGCAAAGGTTGAAGACATCATTGCTGAAATGAAACGAAACCCGAAGGGGGTTCGTTTTCTCGATCTTTGTAAAGTGTGTGACGCCTTTTTCGGCAAGGCTCGGCAGCGAGGAAGCAGTCACCGAATTTACAAGACGCCCTGGCAGGGAGACCCGCGAGTCAACATCCAGAACGACAAAGGCATGGCAAAGGCATATCAAGTGCGACAAGTATTGAAGGCGCTCGAACGCCTGGAGGCGCAACGTGATGTTACAGAATGATCGGTATACCTACCGCGTAACCTGGTCGGAGGAAGACAATGAATATGTCGGTCTCTGCGCGGAGTTTCCGAGCCTGAGCTGGCTGGAACCATCGCCAGAAGAGGCTCTGAAAGGGATTCGCCAGGTTGTAGCGGAGGCGGTTCGCGATTTGAAAAAGAGCGGAGAAACCATCCCTGAACCGATTGCTGTCAAGAAGTACAGCGGGAAGTTCATGGTACGGATTCCGCCCGAACTACATCGAAGGCTGGCAATTGAAGCGGCGGAATCTGGCGTTAGTCTTAATCGTCTCGCAAGCGATCGGTTGAGCAGGCAGGAAGGGTGATGACAAAATTGGCGGTGCAACCACCACCTTTTTGCTTGAACGTAACGTTTCCTGCCCTCTACAGTCCGGTCACATTTCCTGCCGCAGCCCATCCATCCACCGCCTGACGATCCACGCACGTCATTGAACTTTCCGGGATAATGGATTACGATGCCTACCATGCGCATCTGGATCTCCCGCCTGCTGATCGGCATCGTCACCGCCTGGAACCTGCAGGCGGCCGCGGCCTTCATCCTGTATCCCTCTGCCTTCACGTTCGCCTTCGAGCTGTCCGGGGTCGCCGGACAGGCCGCGGTGCGAGGTTTCGGCGTGCTGGTTCTGATGTGGAACGTGCCCTACCTGGCCGCGCTGTGGAACCCGGAACGCTACCGGCTCGCTCTGGTCCTTTCCCTGTTGATGCAATTCATCGGCCTGGTGGGGGAAAGCTGCATGCTGTTCACCCTGCCGGGGGGACATGCCGTGCTGGGCGACTCGATCCTGCGGTTCATCGTCTTCGACGGCATCGGCCTGGTTCTTCTGGCGATTGCGTGGGTGATGGGTCAGGTGAATTCCCGGGGCTGACGGTGGAATTGCCCAAGCGCGGATTTCCAGACTCCGTCGGATTATTCCTCACAGACGATTAGGCGATGAAGGAGGACCTGGCTGCGACCCGTCTTCGTTTTCCCCTTCCAGAGAATTTCGTTGGAACAACAAGACGCAAATGATGCTCGATTATGACTCATCAGGGCTGATTAATCAGCCCTGATGAGTTTTTCAACCTGTCGATGGAGATTGTTACGGAAGAACGGTAATACGGTTCTGCGGGCCCGGGGGCACCGGCGAGTACGCAGCAAAGTATTTCTCGAAGGCATCCGTATCCACCTCGCCGCCGAGGCGGTTTGTTCCGAGCTTGAGCACGCTGAAATTATCGCCGCCATCGGCAAGGAAACTGTTCACCGTCACGCGATAGGAAGCGAGCGGGTCGACCATAACACCGTTGATCATGATCGACGTCGGATCGACCTTGCTGCAGGCGGGGGCGCTCATACTCCAGGAATATGTGAATCCAATGGACACTTGCAAAACGCGATTGGCATTCTGAGTGCCACAACCGTTGAACTGCTGTTCCAGCAGGGTGTAGATCTGTTCGCCGGTCAACGTCATGGTGACCATACTGTTGCCGAAGGGTTGGACGGTGAACATCTCGCCATAGGTCACATTCCCATCACTCTCACCAACGGGGCTGCTGAGATAAGTGAGATCCGCGCGGATTCCGCCGGGATTCATAAATGCCACAACCGCGTCGCCAAAGCCCGGATCGTTCGTCACCTTCAGTTGGGCATCCGCGATCACATCGCCGAGTGCGGATTCACCCGCTGCATTGCCGCTACGCGTGATGTTCGCCGTGATGGAGCTGATCACGCGGTTCGCGAGAGGTGCGGCGATCGCATTGTACTTGGCGATCAAAGCCGTGATGAAGCTGTCCTTGGGGACATCGCGCGTGACGATATTGTTGTTGGCGAACATGCTCACCACCTCGCCGGTGGCGCGGTCGATCGTCAGGTCCACATCCGTCACAATGCGTCCGAATGACGCGGCGCTGGTGAATTCCGGCGTGCAAGTCATCACCCTGCTGGCCCTCAGCGATCAGGGCGCGCACGTCTCCGATCACAAGGTGGCCTCCCAGTTTGCCGCCCTTGGCATTCCATGCTTTGCCTGCACGCCGGACCAGTTCCCAGACCTGATAGCCGCGGCGATCAAACGCGAAAACATCCAGGAATGGGCCGCGGCCCGGGGGATCGTGGCAGCCAGAAGCGAAGAGTAACCTTCCCGCTGGCCCTTTCTCTGCGCCTTGAATAAAATTGAGAGAGCATGCTTTCGCGGATTCTGACTGAGTGAATTTTCCGTTTCGTTTTTTCTGAATATCGACGCATACCGAAAACCCATGCTGCCAGGCATGTTGTTTATTCGTCTGTTATTCCCGTGTCCAACGTCCTATTTGCCACAAGATTCGATCCACTTTGTGATACACGCGAAAGGCATGGGAGAGCATGTTCCTGCGAATTAGGAAATCCCAGAGTTTGTTCATTTTCTTCAACCCGATGTTAAACGACAAAAAGCGCGGTTTTTGTGTGATGCCATCGGGCATGCGCTTCAAAATATTCGGCCATGAATAAAACTCCTTGTATATCCAGTAATATCCCTCCTGAAGCTCTTCCGGCGACATTTGCGACGGTTGAAACACAACATGTGCCGTGTCGTATTTGTCCCACATGTATGTCAAAATACGACCCTCCGCTACAAACCTTCGGAACAGCGTCGTTCCCGGATAAGGAGTCAGGATATGAAAATTGATCGAGGCAAGTTTGACTGCGACTGCAAATTCAAGTGTTTGGGCAAAAACATCCTTCGTGTCATGATCGAACCCAAAAACGAAGGACGAATTAATCATTATGCCGTTCTGGTGAAACACGTCAATTAATTGCGGATAATCCTGTCGGATATTTTGGTGTTTGAAGCTTTCCTGCAACGATTTGGCATTGATCGATTCCAAACCAATAAACACGCTCTCGCACCCCGCTTGCGCCATCAATTTAACCGTTTCTTGGTCGTATCCGAGTTCTATACTGCTCGCGCAACGCCAGCGCACCCTTAATGGGATCAGGGCACGACAAAGAGCTTTTCCATAGGCTTTATCCACCATTAAGTTGTCGTCAAAAAACACAATGTAATTGTCCCCTCGGCGTTACATGTGGGCAATTTCCCGAATGATCGACTCGATCGGACGTTTCCTGTATTGCGAATATTCCTGATTGACACTGTTAAAGCAGTATGCGCAGAAGTATGGACAGCCGCGTGTAGCAGCGACTGAAGCGGTTGAAAGATATTGATTCCCATCCAACAGTTCCTTTTTTGGGCGGGGCAGTGTGGAAATATCCGTTGGTTCATCCTGCCGATACATCCCTTTGGGGTTCCCTGTTTCCATATCGTGCAGGAACTTTGGCCAGCTTTGATCCGCCTCGCCGATGAATATCGTATCCGCGTGTTGCAAAGCTTCTTCCGGCATGCCAGTCACATGCAGGCCGCCCAGCGCGACCCGAATACCCCTGGAACGATATGCGTCAGCGATCTCGTACGCCCGCGAAGCGAGAAAGGTGTAGACCGTGATGGCGACAAGATCGGGAGAATCATCTAGCACAGGAGCACTCACATTTTCATCGTGAATTTCGATCTGATGATGAGAGGGGGTCACTGCCGCCAATGCGGTAAGTGTTTCTGATGGGATCAGGTGGTTTTTACTTCGAATCTCAAGCGGCCGCATCGCGCGCCGTGGAAAAATCAACTTAATGCGCATGCCAAATCTCCTGTGTGATATTCGACAAGAATAGCCCAATACCCCTTGCGAAGTCTTTCAAAGGCTATCATTTTCCCCCATCTTCAGCCTGCCGTCGTATACTCCCCGCGGCGTGTCACCAGATCGTGACAAGGAGGTGCTCGATTTGAACAACTATTCGGCATAACTACTACTGCATAAATGTAGGAGGGAGTAAATATGAAACAAATACCACGCTTTTAACCATAACCGCCTTGCCTGTTTTTTTCTCAAGTGGCACACTGGAGACAAGCGTGGAAACGCCTACACCAGTTCCACCAAGCGCAACTCCCACACTTGTATCGCTTCCCGGAATGGAAATGACGCCTTTTGGCGGTCCCACGATTGACCTGACGCGCATCGAAGCCAAGTGTAGATGTGTTCTCCAGGTTTCTGGGTGGTGGGGTGGTGTGTACAGGTGGAAAACGGGAAAATTTCTCTTTGGCAGAACCTGGGATGAGATGCCGCGAGAGTTGACGAGCTGTGCAAAGGTGTGAAACCGGCGGGGAAGACGAGGGGGCAATCCAGGCAGGGTGCTATAATAAATTTCATGGAAGTCGGCGACATCCGTTCCTATGTCGAACGCTGGAAGGCCGTCGCGGAGATCGAGCGGCAGGAACTGCGCGCCTTGACGCCGGAGGAGCATTGGCGCAAATTGAATGCGCTTGCCCGCTTTGCGATGGAAATGGGGTTGAAACGCGAGGACGATGACGGTGAGATGGATGTGCTCATGCGTTGGGCAAGAATAAAGGAACGGCATGAAACTGGATAATAGCCTGGAGCCGTTCCGCGCCGCGCTCGAGTCTCTTCAGCGACTGCTCCACAAATTCGATGATCGCGGGGTGATCATCGGAGGGATTGCAGTCGGTTTCTTGGGCAGACCGCGTTTTACCGCCGATGTAGATGCCGTATTTCTGCTGTCTACAAGAGACATTCCCAAATTTATCGAGCTTGCCCGTGGAGAGAACATCGTGCCGCGAACCAAAAATGCGGAGGACTTCGCGCGCACAAGTCGTGTTTTGCTATTGAAACATGCCCCCACAGAAACCGATATTGACGTTTCGCTCGGCGTTCTGCCTTTTGAGGAAGAAATGGTGGAAAGAGGCGTCACAACTTCCTTTGCCGGTCTTTCCATCCGCCTTCCGACCCCGGAAGACCTGGTCATCATGAAGGCAATTGCCCATCGCCCCAAGGATTTGGAGGATATTCGAACCATCGTGGAAAAATATCCAAACTTGGATGTAAAACGGATCGAGGATTGGGTCAGGGCTTTCGGGGAAGTGTTGGAAACACCCGACCTTTGGGGGGTGATCAACTCCCTGTTGAAGTGAACTGCACAGCCGGGTCATCAGCGGCGACGAGTCGGGTCCGAGGGCGCGTCCGCTTGAAATGGGGTTGGGGGTGGTCGGAGAAGGAATACTGTTTCTGTGGCAGGTACGCCTCCCCCCGCCAGTGGAACCAGACCTGGACGAAGGCAGTTGCCCCATTGGTATCGGTGGGGCAAGGGGTTACCCGATGCCCCCAAAGACGGGAATACTACCTCTTAATATCAATCAGGGCTGATTGCTCGGCTCTGATTTTCTCCTTTTCTCTTAATCGTGATGACCATGATTTGTGTGATCCGGTTCTGAGGTCCGGGTGCGACTGGCGAATAGGCAATATTGTGTTGCTCGAGCGCGCCACACGCATGCTCCCTCACCTTTCATTTCTGAAACCCGGCTTGAATCGCCATCACTCCGTGTTATAGTGATAAAAAGAACAGGCAGTTGAACTCGTACCCTTGGGAGGGCTTAATGAAAAAAAGTCTGCTGGTCAGGTGTGTTTTCCTGTCCGTACTTTTCATTACTTCATTGGCCTGCGGATTCTGTCCGCCGGCGGGACCCTGGCCGCAGCCGCCGGGCTGTGGAGCAGCCGTGGAAGGGGCGCGCGACGACATGGGATGTTTTCCCCCATCCTGCGACATGATCCCGGACGAGCGCGCCCGCATGATGTGCGAGCAGTTCAAGGCCGGAAAGGACGTTTGGGACTGGCCGCGGGACTGCACATTGCTCCCCACGGACGCGTGCGCCCAATTGTGCGAATCCGAAAAACAGCACTACATCGAGGTCGGCCATCAGAACTGGGAGGAGGGCATCAAGAACAACACGGACTGGTGGAAGGAACCGTACACCAAGGTCTACATCTTCGGCACGGTCACCGAACGCCTCGAGCTCTTCGAAGCGGATGCCCGGCCCTGGGGAGCCGCTCCGGATGAAGAGGACCTGCTGAAGATCGAAATTGCCTACAGCCATTACTACAACATGCCGTACGCGGGCAACAACTTCTTTAATTACGTTGAAAGCATCGATCCCGAAACCGGTTACCACATGGTAGCCTATCAGGAGGACCAGGTTGCGGAGGAGTTGAAACCCGCCATGAGGCGTACACTGGAGGGTGGGTCCGCCCGCGGAGAATATATTGAAGGGGTCAACGATCCGGAAAAACTCGGGCTTCTCTTCAATGCCTACCACCCCGCCTTTCTTGACCGCAACATCGGGGAATGGAAGCGCCTGGTCGACTTCGAGGCGGACGGCGTCATGATAGACAACCTGATGGGGATCCCCAAGGGCAAAGATCTCGCCACCCGTTTCGACGACTACACCATGCAGGAATTCAGCATCTATCTGCAGCAGAGCCTTACAGAGGCAGAGTGGCAGGCTGTCGGCGCGCAGCCGGATGATTTCAACTACGCCGAATTCCTGCGATCACGCGGGTACACATCCGAATCATTCCTGGTGGAGGATGGCTCCTGGGAGGAGATCCCGCTGGCGCTTGAGTTCCGCAAATTCATCGCCGGGAAAAACGCGGGGGCGTTTCAAGAGATGAGCGAGGCGATCAAGGCCTATGCCGAAAGCCAGGGCCGCACGATCACGGTCTCCGCCAACATGACCGACCGCGTGGGCACCGCCTCCGCGGAACCCTTTGTGGATTTTGTATCCTCGGAATTTAGATACATCAGCGAACCGCCCTACGCATACAAAACAGTCGTCCCCTTCTCCAAGTTTTCAAAAGCCAAGGCAATCGATTATCTGAACGTGGTTGTGATCGGAAATTACCTTCCCTTGAACCAGTTCATTCAGGAAAACCCAGACCTGTATGTCGACGTATACCGCATGGGCATTATGGAAAGCTATGCCGCACGCTCCAGCCAGATCTTCCTGCGGGCGGATGGGCTGCTGGCGGATTTCGGGGATGATCCCTTCGCGGTCTACAGATTGAAGCAGGATACGACCCGCCTCGAGCAGATCAAGCCCGCCTACGATTTCATGCGCCGCTACAAGCCTTATTTTGCAAACTTCAAAACCAGCACGGCGCGCGCGGCCATCCTGTATTTCAACAACCTGGCGTATGAATTCTTCCTCGAAGATCCTTCAGATCAGCATTATTGGGACGCCCTCCGCCTGGGCGAGGTGCTCTACCGTCTCGGTGTGGACTTTGAAGTGATCGCCCCGGACATGCCGCTCGATCACTATGGGGTGATCGTGCTGCCGCGCATGGCTTACATCCCCGAGGGGGACGCACAGACTTTGTCGGAGTTTGTCAAAGCTGGAGGAAAACTGATGATCTTGAATCAACCGGGCGAGGGCGGCTCCTTGCTCCAGCCGGGGGCACAGGGCAGCGGAGAGATCATCGAGTTCGATGCGGATGACAAAACCGCGCAGGCGGAATACATCCGGGATCAGGTCGGTTCCCTGCAAAGCGACAGAACACCGCCCATCTCTGCCGTGACCTACGCCGACGGGCAGGGGAATTTAGTCGTCCATCTATTCAGCGGATACACGGATTTAAGCGCGGGCTTTCCTATCCTGGAAAACGTCTCCATTACCCTTCCATTTCCGATCGAAGGGCTGAAGAAAACTTATGCCTCTCTCGAGCACCCGGACCTGACGCCTCTGGAGGCAGGCAACCTCGTCATCCCCGATATCAAAACCTATGGAATGCTCCTGATCGAAAAACCGTAACTCCCTCAAGGACGGCTCAGCCGGCGTGCCCGGCTGCTTTTGCCCGCTCCAGCACCTTTTGTGCGTTCTTCACCAGCGGCATGTCGATCATCTTGCCGTCCAGTGCAAACGCGCCCCTGCCTTCTTTTAAACTGGCTTCGTATGCCTCCACGATTCGCCGGGCATGGGCAACGGCCTCATCGTCCGGTGTGAAAGCTTTCTGCACCGGTTCGACCTGCGCCGGATGAATAACCTGCTTCCCGCTGTAACCCAGCTGCGCGCCGAATTCCGATTCGATCCGCAAAGCCTCCAAATCCTTGAAATCGATCGAGACGATGTCGATCGCCTGCAGGCCAAACGCGGCGCAGGCGGTGACCACAGCCTGGCGCGCATAAAGAAGTTCCACAGCTTCGCGCGAGCGCCTTGCGCCGATCGAGGCGGCAAAATCCTCCCCGCCGAAGATGATCCCATCCAGCCGCGGATGGGAGGCGATTTCCTTGATATTCAAGATTCCTTTTGGTGTCTCCACTCCCACCAGCATGCGGATCGAGTTGAGCGGCCAGCCGTGATTCAATTCGGCGGTTTCGATCACGCTGCTGCCCCATTGGATTTGATCCAATGTTTCAACCTTGGGGATTACGATCCCATCGGGACGATGCGGCAGGACCGTCTCGATGTCGTCCTTTTCGAAGCCCGAGCCGAGGGCATTGATGCGCGCCAGTTTCTCGCTCGCTCCGAAATCCAGTTCAAGCAAAGCCCTGGCGATCGTGAGGCGCGCCTCGGTTTTGCGGTTCAAGGCGACCCCATCCTCCATGTCCATGCAGATGCAGTCCACGCCGAGCGTCAGGGACTTGGTGATCTTCTTCCAGTCATCCCCGGGCATGTAAAGAAGGGCGCGTCGCGAATGCATGGATTATTATGAATTCAATTGCCGATTCCGGGAGTCAAGACAATCCTATCGACAGCGGGATTGTTTCTATCGGGCTGACCGCTGCAACAATTCCAGCAGCTCCCGCTCGCGCTCCGGTTTCAAACCGGCCTGCCAGACATGGTCCGCCGGCAAGCTGGCAGCCCATTCGAGCGTGTGGCGGATCGTATACTCGAGCGGGCAAAACGACAGCCCCGCCTGCATGGCCTTGGCGATGTCCACGCGGGCGAAGCCGGTGTACTCCCCCTGGTCGGGCATCCAGGCAGGCAGATCGCTCCACGCCTGTACCTTGTGTTCCTCCAGAAAACTTAGAGGAGCCCATCGAAATTGGGCGTCGCTGCGGCTCATCTTCTTGCAGGTCTCGAGCAGCCGGCCCATGGTCAATTCCTGAGCCGGGCCGGTGGCGTTGAACACGCCGGAGGAGTTCTGCTGGATCAATTCAAGAATGAATTCGACCAGATCGCGCACGTCGATGATCTGGATCGGCGCCTTGGGATGATCGGGAGCGAGCACCTCGCCGCCGCGGGCCACGCGCACCGGCCAGTAGGTGAAACGGTCCGTCGGGTCGTGCGGACCGACGATCAGACCCGAGCGCAGGATCAGCGAACGG
>VGNF01000048.1 GCA_016866195.1 Chloroflexota bacterium
CGCCTCGTGCGGTACGACCTGGGTGACTACTTCCACGAAAAAGGAACTCCGCATCGACGTGTGTTCCAAGTGCCATCCGTTCTTTTCCGGCGAGGCGGCCAGGATCATTGATATCGAAGGGCAGGTAGATCGCTTCTACAAGAAATTGTCCGCCCGCCAGACGTATGTGGAAACAAAGAAGGCGCGCGAGGAAGGGAAGACCTCCCCGGATCGCTCGGTGGAGGACCTGGGTTTATCCCCACGCGCGACCGAAGCTCTCAGGAAGGCCGGCATACTAACCATCGGGCAGTTCCTCGGGAAAATGATCGAGGGCGACGCCGAACTTCTGGCGATTAACGGCTTTGCGCAATCCTCCCTGACCAATGCCAAGAAGAAATTGCGCACCCTGGGTTTTGAAATTCCTGCGGCTCCGGCGAAGGAAAAGGAGTAGGGATCGCCCATCGAAATTCTTTGTCAGCAGGAAGTTTCTCAGGTAAACTACAGGCAGGTGCATTCGCATCTGCCTGTTTCATACCATGCCCCGGAGCTGCACTCATGCGTCACACTCATGGTTCCATCGAGGTCATCTGCGGATCGATGTTCAGCGGCAAGACCGATGAATTGATCCGCCGTTTGGTGCGTGCAACGATCGCGAAACAGAAAGTTCAGGTTTTCAAACCCGCGATCGATATTCGCTATGCCGTGGAAAAGGTCACTTCCCATACCGGCTCGAATTATGCTGCTGTTCCGGTCGAGCGGGCGTCAGACCTCCGCTCCAGGTTGGAACAAGACACAACCGTTGTCGGAATCGATGAGGCGCAATTCATGGACGCCGAAATTGTCAAGGTGGCGCAGGAACTGGCAGCGCGAGGAATCCGGGTTCTCATCGCCGGGTTGGACATGGATTTTCGCGGCGAACCCTTCGGGGCGATGCCGGCCTTGATGGCGGAAGCGGAGGACGTCTCCAAGCTCCACGCGATTTGCATGATTTGCGGCGGGGAAGCTTCGCGCACCCAACGATTGGTCAATGGCAATCCCGCCCGTTACGATGATCCGATTGTCATTGTTGGTGCAGCCGAGATGTACGAAGCCCGCTGCCGTATGCATCACGAGGTCCCTCGTTGAGCAGGGAGAGGTAGGCCCGCACTGCGATTGGGTTGAAGATCTGTTCCTGGGAGGCGCATGAACAATTATCAGGATGTCCTTTCTGAGGTTTTGATCGACGCATCAACCCTTCAGAAGAGAGTGAAGGAATTGGGGGAACAGATCAGCCGGGACTATGCCGGCGCAAACCTCCTGCTGATCTGCATCCTGCGTGGCGGGGTGCCCTTCCTGGTGGATTTGAGTCGCAGCATCACCATTCCGCACATGATGGATTTCATGGCGGTCTCCTCCTATGGGATTGGCAAACGGGAATCGAGTGGATCCGCACGCGTAACCCTGGACCTGCAGATGGATATCCGCGACAAGGATGTGCTCCTTGTGGAGGACATCATCGATAGCGGCCATACCATTTCCTCCGTGCTGCAAATGCTTGAGACGAGAAGACCGCGCAGCCTCAAGGTCTGCGCGTTGTTGGACAAACCCGAACGGCGTGAGGCCGACGTTTCGATTCATTACCTCGGATTCACCATTCCCAACCGGTTTGTCTTTGGCTACGGACTCGACCTGGACGAATTCCACCGCAACCTGCCGTTTGTGGGCGTGGTGGATCTCACCAAGTACAATCCACATCCTTGATTTCCTTGTGCGAATATAATGGGTGATCGATCCTCCCGATCGGATGAAGAAGAGCACGGGTATGCGGGGAGGTGGGTGGCGCGTGTCCATGGTCGAATCGTCGCACAGGGAGGTACCCCCGACCAGGCACTGCGCGCCTCCCAACAAAGCCGCTACAAGGAAAAACCGGAAATCGAATTCATGCCTCTTGTGCTACCTTTACCGGATTTCATCGATCGCATCCCAGACCTAATTCCAAAGAATCAGCCGATCCACCTGGTGGGCGGGGCGGTGAGGGACGGCTTGCTCGGCGCGTCCTCCACCGACTTTGATTTTGTTCTGCCGTCGGGAGGGATCTCCACCGCCCGGAAAGTTGCGAACAAAATCGATGGCGCTTTCTTTGCCTTGAATGAAGAACGAGATACGGGAAGGGTCATCCTCAAAAGAAACGGTGACCAACGGATCTTGCTGGATTTTGCCATCTATCGCGGGGGAAATCTCGCAGAGGATTTGCGGGCGCGGGATTTCACTATCGATGCTCTGGCGTACGACCTCCGAACCCATACCATTCTCGATCCTCTGGAGGGAGCGCGGGATTTGCGTGCGAAAACGATCCGGGCCTGCTCGGTCAATTCCATTCTCGACGATCCGCTGCGGGTATTGCGAGCAGTCCGCCTGGCGGCGAGTCTCGAATTCCACATCGAGAAGGAAACACGCAATTTGATGAAACAGGCTGTCAGCCAATTAATTCGGGTGTCTCCTGAACGAATTCGTGATGAATTGTTCCGAATCCTGGGAAATCGAAGACCGGCTGCCTCGCTCCAAGCCTTGGATTTGCTGGGTGCGCTCGATCACTTGCTGCCGGAACTTCTTCGGATGAAAGGCGTGACTCAACCTTTACCGCATATCCACGACGTTTGGGCCCACACCCTGGCTGTGGTCTCCAACCTGGAGGAGATCCTGGATGTCCTTCGCCTGGAATACGCTGCCGAGGAGACTCACGATATCCAAACGGGAATGCTTACCTTGAAGCTCGGGCGTTACCGGACGCAATTTGCCGATCACTTTCGAATTCCCCTGAATCCGAATCGGTCGAATAGGTCACTCTTGTTCTTCGCCGCGCTCTACCACGATGTCGGAAAACCGGCGACAAGATCATTGGACGCCTCGAATCGCATCCGCTTCTTTGACCATGAAACCGTTGGCGTCGATATTGCTCAAGAACGGGCGCAAGCATTCAACCTGAGCAACGACGAAACCGACCGGCTGGGAAGGGTGATCGCCCACCATATGCGCATCCATTCCTTTGCCAGCCGGCTGGAAGGCGAAGGCAAGACCCCTTCGCGCAAAGCGATTTACCGGTTCTTCCGTGCGTGCGGCGAGGCGGGGGTGGACCTAATCCTTCTCAGTCTTGCGGATGTGCGTGGGACGCGCGGAACCAATGTATCCCAGGAAACCTGGACGGCTTATCTTGAAATTGCGCGACTTTTATTGGAGCATTACTGGGAACGGCCGCAAGAGGTTGTTTCTCCACCGCGCTTATTGGATGGGCATGACCTTATGGAAATTCTTGGGATGAAGGAAGGCCCAATGGTCGGGCAACTGCTTGAAGCGATTCGGGAAAACCAGGCTTCCGGTAAAATCCTTACCCGAGAACAGGCTATAAAATTCGCCCAAGATCTGGGATCCGATTGGCAAAGCGCTAATCCGCTTGATCCGGAGCACGATCATGATAACCTGTAATGTCAACGGAATCGAACTAGCGTATATCCGCCGGGGGAAAGGAAAACCCTTTGTACTTCTGCATGGATACCCATTGGATCATTCGATTTGGGAGGATCTGATGCCGCTTCTCGAGGATCATTTTGACCTAATCGCACCGGATTTGCGTGGTTTCGGTGCATCCTCCAAGATCGAAACCAATTATTCGATCTCGGACATGGCAGAAGATCTGGCGGATATGCTTGATCAACTCGGTTTGGACACTTGTCTTTTGGCCGGGCACTCAATGGGTGGGTACATCGCTCTTGAGTTTGCCCGAAAGATGACCGGTCGTTTATCGGGTTTGGCCCTGGTATCCTCACAAATCGCGGCTGACACGGAAGAACGCCGGGAAGGCCGTTATCGTACGGCGGCTGAGGTTGCAGATCGCGGCATTGGCGATGTTGTTGAAAGGATGGCAGCGGGATTGACCTCAGACAGGCATTTGCAAGAATCCCTGCGAAGGCTGATTTCCAGGCAGGATAAGGCAGGTGTCATCGGCGCGTTGCGCGCCATGGCTGGGCGTGGAAGCTATGAAGATGTTCTGCCGAGTTTAATGGTGCCGGTGGGGGTTATTCACGGCGCAGTCGACCAATTGATACCTATTCAACGCGCGCGGGAGGCTGCCGCCCAAAATTCAAGAGCGAGGCTTTTTGAACTGCAGGGGGTAGGGCACATGCCCATGCTGGAGGCGCCGGAGCAAACCGCACAGGCCTTGAAATCATTAAATGGATAAATGAACCGCCCGAAACTGGAGGCGGCGGTATTCTTATTCTCGGAATTCAGTATGGTGATCTGTTCAGGATTTAATTTAGGATGGGAGATGCATTCTTGCTGGAAGGCAGTTCACTGCCGGCTGGATTCGCCCCGAACGAACCGGTTTGCCTCACCATCTTGCGGATATGCGCCATGAGCACCCCGCTGGGGACAGGTTTCACCAAGAAGTCATCGGCGCCCGAATCCAATACACTTGCAACCGTGCGGGGGTCATGGATGGCCGACAGCACAAGAATGGGTGAGGCGGTGAACCTTCGGATGGCTTTGCAGACCTGCCAGCCATCCACATCCGGCATCATCAAATCCAGCAGGATGATATGGGGTTTTCGCTCTTCAGCGAGTCGAATCCCCTCCGCTCCGCTGTTTGTAGTAATGGCCTCAAACCCATGTGTTCGGAGCAACATGCCCATGAGCTCAGTTATCGCAAAGTCGTCGTCGATTACGAGCACTTTACTGGTCATTATGTTACCTCTGGACTTATTATGACTGAAAAACCTGTCAAGCCACTTTGCAATGAGTTTACAGAATGGATGTTTTGCAGGTGATTTTCTTCAGTTGTCAAATGGACCATTTTTGGTAGAATACTTCGGATTCCTTAGTGAAATTCATAACAAAGCAGGAGGCCGGAATGACGAAGTGGATCTACCTATTCAATGAATTAAAACAAGCGGAAAAGATCACCCTTGGAGATTGGAATGCATTGAAAGCCCTGGTGGGTGGTAAGGGTGCAGGTCTATTGGACATGACCCGCGCGCGCGTTCCGGTACCTCCTTTCTTCACCGTGACCACCGAAGCCTGTAATGCGTACCGCAAAACCGGCAAGTTCCCTCCAGGCATGTGGCAGCAGGAGCTTCATGCCATGAAACAACTGGACAAGTGGACCGGGAAGAAGTTTGGCGATGCGAAGAATCCGCTGCTGGTTTCATGCCGTTCCGGCGCAAAATTCTCCATGCCCGGAATGATGAACACCATTCTCAATATCGGCCTGAACGACGTCGTTGTTGAGGGAATGATGAAATCTGCCGGTAATGGGCGGTTTGCCTGGGATGCCTATCGCCGATTGATAGAAATGTTCGGCACGGTTGTCCTGGATATACCGGATGAATCTTTCGAACACCCCCTGGCGGAATATAAGGCAAAGAAGAAGTATCAGCAAGACCTTGAAATGACCACTGAGGATTGGCGGGAGATCGTCAAGATTTACAAGGAAGCCTATTTAAAGGGGTCCGCAGAGGAATTTCCTCAGGATCCTTTCAAACAACTTGCATTGGCGACGGAGGCTGTGTTCCGTTCCTGGAATGGAAAAAGGGCGGTGGATTACCGCCGCGCGACCGGCATCCCAGATGACCTCGGAACCGCGGTGAACATCGTAACCATGGTTTTTGGAAACATGGGTGACGATTCAGGAACCGGCGTGGCTTTTACACGCAATCCCTCCACCGGTGAACCGGAGATGCTGGGTGATTACCTGCTGAATGCCCAGGGGGAGGATGTTGTGGCCGGCATCCGTAATACCGAGCCGATCAAGACTTTGCAGAAGCACATGCCGGCAGCCTACAAGCAGTTCATGGATATCACCGCCAAACTCGAGAAGCATTACAAGGATATGCAGGACGTGGAATTTACGATCGAGCGCGGCAGGTTGTGGATGCTCCAGACGCGCAATGGCAAGCGGACGGCCAAGGCCGCGGTGAAAATTGCCGTGGACATGGCGCGCGAGGGTCTGATCACGCGCGATCAGGCTGTCGAACGCATCACTCCGGAGAATGTGGATGCCCTGCTTCATCCGCAGTTCAACGAGCAGGCGATGACGAAAGCCGAACAGGAGGGGAAATTCCTTGCCAAAGGGGTCAATGCCTCACCGGGCGCAGCCGTTGGACAGGTTTATTTTGACGCCGATACCGCGGAAAAAATGGCCAAGGAAAAGAATCAGAAGACCATTATGGTCCGGCCGTTTACCAAGCCGGATGATGTTCACGGTATGATCGCCTCCATGGGTGTGCTGACGAGTGAAGGCGGGGCGACATCGCACGCCGCGGTGGTGGCCCGACAGTTTGGCATTCCCTGTATCGTGGGCGCCTCCACCATAAAGATCGACCTGGAGAAACGCGTGATGAAGGTCGGTGAGGTGGTCCTGGGAGAGGGTGAATGGATTTCCGTGGATGGAACGACCGGAAAAGTGTTCGCAGGCGAAATCCCAATGAGTTCGCCCTCGCTTGAAGAGCAGGAGGACCTGTTAACTCTTCTCAAATGGGCGGATGAGATTTGCGCCCGTAAAGGGATTCGCCTGGCTCCCAAAGGATGGCCGACTCGGGGATTGCAGGTCTGGGCAAATGCGGATTACCCGAAGGATGCTCAACGTGCACGCTCGTACGGAGCCGTGGGGATTGGGCTGTGCCGCACAGAGCACATGTTCTTTGAGCCGGAACGCCTGCCTATCGTCCAAAGGATGATCCTTTCGGAAACCAGCGAAGGTCGCACGCAGGCCTTGAATGAATTGCTTCCTTTCCAGCGTAAGGACTTTGACGGTCTATTCGAAGCGATGAACGGCTATCCGGTAATCATCCGCCTGATCGATCCGCCATTGCACGAATTCATGCCGGATGAGGAGAAATTGTTCGAAGAGGTCGTGACGATGCGGGTTAGAGGGCAGCCCGAAGGCCTGGTTGAAAAGGAAAAATTGTTGGCTGCCATCAGGGGCATGCATGAATCCAATCCCATGATGGGTTTGCGCGGGGTGCGGTTGAGCATAGCCATGCCGGAGATCGTGGAAATGCAGGTGCGGGCGATCTTTGAAGCGGCGGCAGATTGCACCCGGCGCGCCGTCGTCGTCAAACCGGAGATCATGATCCCGCTGACCGGGACGGTCAAGGAACTGGAGTGGATTCAGCCCCGATTGGAGCGAATCGGATCAACCGTCATGGCTGAGAAAGGCGTGAAATTCGAATACAAATTCGGCACGATGATCGAAATCCCGCGCGCAGCCGTCACTGCCAGGGAAGTCGCCAAGGAGGCGCAATTCTTCTCATTTGGCACAAACGACCTGACGCAAATGACCTATGGGTATTCACGGGACGATGCCGAAAGGAATTTCCTGATCACCTATCAGGAACAGGGGATCCTGGAGAAGAACCCATTCCAAACACTGGATCGGGAAGGCGTGGGGGAGCTCATGCGGCTGGCGATCGCTGAAGGTCGCTCGACGAGGCCGGAGTTGGAAGTCGGCATTTGCGGAGAACATGGTGGAGACCCGGATTCGATCGAGTGGTGCCACATCATCGGAAACCATTATGTGTCCTGCTCGCCGTTCAGGGTACCGATCGCGCGTCTGGCGGCTGCCCATGCCGCGCTTAAATATTTGGGAAAAGGGGGAGCTGCGAAAATCAAGAAGACTGCGAAGGAGGTTCGAGGTGGAGGTAGACCTCCCAAGAAAACAAGTGCTCGAAAGAAAAAAGTTCGGAAATAGTATAAGTCCGACCTCGCGGCTAAGCGGGGTCGGTTATTTATTCATTCCAATATCCTATTGATTATGGATTGGTTTGGGAGCATAATCAAAGTAACGGAGGACGAAATGAAAACAATGGCGATTCAGATTCGATTGTTAGCCGGGGCCCTGGTAATTTTGGCGTGCAGCCTTCCGGCGTATTTGGTGGAGGAATCCCCGCCGGCTGAGGGAAATCCTCAGGTGGTTCAACCCCAATTGCCGGACGTGCCCGGGCTTCCAGCTTCCACGGCGACTGCCCAGGTCACCCATGTGATTTCTCCCTCAGCCGCACCGGGATCAGGATCCATAATCTATGACGTCGAATCCTCCGGAACCGGGGCTGAGAAAAGAGCCCCCTATGGGGATTCCTACGACATCAATCGACTCGAACGGCCATTCCTCCAGGACATGACCTATGTTCCCGACCTTGATATCCATACTTTTTCCGTCATCAAGGATGAGACCTGGTATTACGTGTCCATCAAATTGATCGGCAGCGACCCGAATAACGCGCTGGGGATAAACTATGGCGTGGAGTTGGACCTGGATCACGATGGATTTGGCAACTATCTCATTCTTGCCCGGGCACCCTTTTCATCCGCATGGGAAACTTCTAATGTAAGCATCTTTGAGGATAAGAACCACGATTCTGCCGGTCTCTCGGCGGAGAAATCGGATGCCCCGCTTACAACCAATGGATTTGAAACACAAATCTTTCACGGAGGTACTGGAGACAACGATCCTGACCTGGCGTGGGCGCGAACCAGTGCTGCCGTAAATGCGACGATCGAATTCGCCTTCAAGCGCTCGTGGAGCGGCGATGTATTCATGCTGGGCGTGCTCTCAGACGCCGGACTGAAAGACACTGGCAAGCTGGATTATGTGGATCGGTTTACGGAGGAGGAAGCCGGCTCGCCGGTGAAGGACAAGAAATACTATCCACTGGGAGCCTTGTACGCTGTAGATAACACCTGTCAGGAAGCCTTCGGATTCAAACCAAATGGTTATGAACCGAAATTATGTCCGAAAGAAGCTCCTCCTCAGGAAGCAAAGGGATGTGATAATCCGGGCCAGTACACGGATCAGTCCTCGTGCGAAGCCGCACATTGTGCCTGGAGGCAAAACCTGAGTTTCCTCGCCGCTGTCGTTTACTATTGTACATACCCATAGCGGGTTGTTCGCCAACTCCACGGCTCTTGGTGAACGGAAACCGGACGGAATCTCAGCATTCAGATGAATTTCATGAAAACTTGGTTTCCCAGAAGGCGGCCGCGCGCAGACAGCCTGAAGGACTGGGTGTCATCCAAGGATGCTCTTTCCATTAATCCCGCTGCAATCAACTCTTCGATTTCGAGAGGGAATTTTTCCATCACACCGATTCCAAACCGAAGCCTGAATTCCCGGTCCAATACGCCTGGCTCGACCAGCCGGAGGTTGGTAATCATAAAATCCGAAATTTCCTCCGCATGTGTTTGCCTCGTACTGCTAACGACTGCTGGTGATAGGGGAAAATCGCGCTTTTTTTCCACCCGATCATGACCAAGCAGGCGGTCGATATATGTCTTGATGCGAAGGACATTGGAATAACGCAGATTTCCAAAATAGCCGTGCGCTCCAGCGCCGAAAGCCAGATAGGGAAGCGAACGCCAGTATTGCAGATTATGCCGGCATTCGTACCCTGCCCTGGCCCAGTTCGAAATTTCATAATGGAAGTAACCATGTTTGGCTAGAAAATCCATTGTGTACTCGTACATTTCCGCCGCAAGGTCGGGGTCGGGGAGAGGCAGCAATCCCTTGGAGGACCACCGTCCGAACGGTGTGCCGTGTTCGAGGGTTAAAGCGTATGCTGATATATGCGTTGGATTTAGATCGACAACGCGTTTAAGGGTGGTCTGCCAGGTGGCGAGAGCCTGCCCGGGCAGGCCGTACATCAAGTCCAGATTCACATTTCGGATACCCGCTTTTTTTGCGCTCGAAACCGCTTCGATCACGTCGAAGAAGTCGTGCTCACGTTCGAGCATGCGCAACTCCTCGGTATTCGCGGATTGCGCTCCGATACTGATCCGATTAATGCCCGCCTGTCGGATGGCGCTCAACGATTCCGGCGTGATCGTGCCCGGGTTGGCCTCCATCGTTACTTCCGCGTCCATGGAAACTGAAAAGGCGGCGCGCAGGGACTGTAAAATGGAGACAATTTGAGGAGCGGATAGAATCGATGGCGTCCCGCCGCCAAAGAAAATCGTCTGCACTTGGATTGCCTCTGGAGCGAGCGAGGAGACAACCTCTATTTCCTTAATCAGGGCGTTGACGAAAACTCCCATCGCTGATTCCTGGCCCGCGTAGGTATTGAAGTCGCAATACGCACAGCGGTGGGTGCAGAAAGGGATGTGCAGATAGATCGATGGCTCGGGGGTCATGTTCGCGTATCTAGCGCCCGGCGGGGCAATCCCACAAGCAGCGCAATTGGACCGGCAAGCAGCAGCCACATGGAAGGTCCCAAACCGAAATTTTGGGCTGCCACGCCGATTCCGAAAGGGATGAGTTTCCCGATAAATCCGGACACATTGTCCAGCGCAAGGGCAGTTCCGCTTGAATCGGGAAGAGCATCGAAGAGTTTTGCTTTCAGGATCGCATACCAGCCAGAATTGAAAAATCCCATCAAACCGAGCAGGACGAGCCTGAACCAATCCACGGAGACAGTCAGGAAAATCGGAAAGAGGATCAGCTCGACCCAGACACTGAATCTCAAGTAATCCAATCCGCGCACTCTTTCAAGGAGGGGAATGAGCAAATAATCCCCCAACAATCCGACTCCGCTCCATATAGCCACGGAAAAGGCTGCCTGTGCCGGCGTGAAATTCAGGACGTCAACGAAGTAAAGCGGCAGGAAACCATAGAGGACGTCCAGCATAAGGTCGGAGAATTCAAGCAGGACAAGCCAACGCAGAACATGCTTTTGTCGCAGCGCCGAGCCCACCTTGGAAAATTGTTTGAGGAACTTGGTCAGTATTAACCCTTCAGAGGGGGAGATCTCGGCCATCGATATTCGCTTTCGGGCCATGGCAAGTATCACCAGGGAAATTAAAGCCAAGCCGATAAACAAACCCCTCCAGCCAAACCCCAGGTAGGCGGCTCCCCCGAGCAGAATGGGGCCGGCGACTACTCCCACGGACCCGGCGAAAGTCCAGCGAGCCATGTTTTGTTCCCTCCGCTCGGGGTCTGCGTCCATCAGGGAAGCTTGGGATAGACTGACAAAAGCTCCCGAGGCGGGATGGTACAGGATGTACGAAAGGAGGAAAATCATGAAGGTCTGTGAAGTACCGGTCAGGATGAGCGAGAACGCGAAGAGGCAACCGCCAACGAGGATGATTGTCCTGCGTTTCCAAACGTCACCCAGCAGGAAGATCAATGGTTCCAGGAAGTTGGCCAGGAATCCGGGCAATGAAATCGCAAGGCCGATCTGGATGTAGGTCAGTCCCAGTTCGTCGCGGATCAAAGGCCAGGCGGCCTCGCTGACACCAAAAATTAATTCGTCCAGAAATTCGATAAAGAGATAGATCATGAAGTATCGAAATACCCTTGCCAGCGGATGGATACGGTAAAACCGATCGCCAAATTATAATGAATACCAGGGGTGGGGTCGTGAAAAATTAATAAAACTGGTCAAATAACGCAATTGCATTCTGTGGGAAATTGCTGTATGCTGGTGAGGAACGCGAGCATCGGGGCGCCTGAAGGTTTGGAAGCTTTGAGAGCCCTGGCGAAAGCCCGCCGGAGTGATCCATGAAATGGACAGGTTTGAAAAACATCAATCGGATCGTCTCTGCGATCATCGTTGTGATGATCGGAGCAGGTTTTTCTTCGGCTGCGCAATCCTCCCCGCCTTCAGCCGGACAATTCAAGGAAATCGAATCTGTTCATGGCCTCGTTGGGATCTTTGGTCAGTTGGAGTTATATGCCAACATCGAAACAGTTGGGGTCATACTCAGCGGCGCCGATCTTCCAAAATCCGCTCAGTTGTCCTATCGACGTGAGGGCGAAGCGAATTGGCGTAGCGGCCATCCGCTGGTGAGAATCGATGATGGCCGGCTGGCAGGAAGCCTGTTTAATCTAATTCCTTCGACGGCGTACCAGATCCGAGTGACCGATGGATCCGTGGAGATCGGCGGAACGATCACAACCCAACCTCAGGAACTGGGGTTCACCCCATCAACGATTTTGCATGTGGACGACAGCGCCGCGCCTGGCGGAGACGGTTCAGCGTCTGCTCCGTTTCAATCGATTCAAGAAGCAGTAAATCGCGCCGGCGCCGGGACACAGGTGCTGGTTGCGGACGGCATTTATCGCGAATCGATCACCTTCCCCGCTTCGGGTACCCAGGGAAATTGGATACAAGTAAAGGCGGCAGGAGGAGCTGCAATTTTGGATGGATCCGACAGCTTGACCGGAGAAATCTGGACTCCATTGGAGGGCAGCAGGAATATCTGGTACACAAAAATCAATGTTCCAACAACCTACCTGGCGCGCGACCAAAAACGATTCTACATGTATGATAATTTCGCGAGCTTTTTGGAAGGACGCGGGCACAACAAGGTCCCCATCGAGGAGGGCTGGTACCTTGCACCCCATACCACAAAACTATATGTCCGCAGCCAGGACGATCCGTCCCGTCATACCTGGCAGGCGCCGCGATTCGACCAGGCGTTTCGCGCGGAAGGTCGCGATTGGCTGTGGATCGAAGGGTTTGAGATCCAATATTATGGCACCCAGGATGGTTGCGGGATATGTTCCAAGAACTCCTCGCATGTGGTGATTCGCCGCAACCGGATTCACAATCTGCAAAAAGGCATATACATTGAATGGACCGGAGGGGAAGCACAGGGGAATGACACCCGCATCGAATTCAATGAAATCCACGATGTACCGGCAGCCGAGTGGCCATGGAATGCAATCAAGGGAACCTCGATGGAAGGCACCGCGATCATCCTGCGCGGCCACAAGGGGGCGATCGTGCGCGGCAACGATATTCACCATTTTTTCAATGGGATATATACGGGTTCATCCGCGGCACTCGAGAATTCCGGGATTGCCTTGGATCTAGATGTGTATGAAAACCGGATACACCATATCACGGACGATGGATTGGAACCCGAGGGCGCCTGCATCAACCAGCGTTTCAGGAAAAATCTTGTCGATTTTGCCCATATCGGGATCTTTTTCGCGCCGGTTACGCAAGGACCGGTTTGGGTCTTGCATTCAGTGTTCTCCAATTTCAGCGGCCGGGGAATTAAGTGGGACCGGAATTCGGACGGTATTGCACTGATCTATCACAACACCTTCTGGACTGATTCGCGCACCGCCAGCGGAATGGATTTCATCAGCCCCGCGCACAACGCGACCCTGCGCAATAACGTTTTCCAGGGGAATGCCTACGGATTCGATGCGTCTCCTATTGGATCCACAGGTCAGGAATGGAATTACGACAACTGGTTCACTTCCCGCGATCCCTCCTATCCTCGTTTTCGAAGGGAGGGAGTTAGTTACAATTCCCTGGCACAAATATGCAGCGCGACCAGACTCGAATGCAATGGACACGATCAAAATCCCGGACTGGCCAATCCGCGCGCAGGGGATTTTTCGCTCCAGGGTTCCAGTCCCAATATTGACCAGGGGATGCTCATCCCCGGAATCAACGACGGCTACTTTGGCCGGGCGCCGGATATTGGCAGTCTCGAATATGTATCGGGCAGCATTCCTGTCGTCAGGTCGATTTCGCGCTTGGGTGGGAGCCCGACCGACCAGCCTGACGTAGAATTTCTGGTTCTATTTTCCGAATCAGTGAGTGGTGTGGATCTCGCCGCGCCATACACCGATTTTGCCGTTCAAGCCAGTCCGGGCATTCAAGGAGCGCAAATCACTGCGGTCGTTGCTGAATCGCAGACTTCTTTCCGGATCTCTGTGTCTGTAGGGACTGGGAACGGGGATTTGCGATTGGATGTCGCGGATGATAATTCCATCGTGAACTTGGCCGGCATACCGTTGGGTGGGGCCGGTATGGGGGATGGAAATTTCAATTCGGGCGAATCGTATTCGATCAATCGGATATTACCGGTTGTGAATTCGATCACCCGCTTGGATCCCAATCCATCCGAATCTCAAACGGTTCGCTTTCAGGTAGTATTTTCGCAGGAAGTCGTCGGAGTGGACGCGGGTGATTTTTATTTATCCACGAGCGAGGCAATAACCAGCGCCGGCGCATTGGCAGTAAGCGGCAGCGGAACAACCTATACGGTAATCGTTAATTCAGGCTCCGGCGAAGGGACCTTGAGGCTGGACCTCCAGGATAACGACACCATTGTCAACAGCTCAAACACTCCAATTAATGGATTGGGACAAGGGAACGGGAATTTCACCACCGGGGAAACTTACACGATCGATAGATTCAATCCTGCGGTAGTGAGCATAAAAAGAATCGATCCCGATAACACATCTGCGGAATTTGTTCGCTTCGCTGTTATTTTTTCAGAGCCGGTCCGCGGGGTGGACTTGTCGGACTTCTCCTTGAGCCTAAGCGGATCATTAACCAGCGCGAGTGTAAACGCCATTTCTGATCTGGAGGGGATCAAGGGAACCGGATACCTCGTGACCGTGAAGACCGGCTCGGGAGAAGGGATCCTGCGGCTGGACGTGCTCGATGATGACAGCATTCTCGACCAGGCAGATCGCAAGCTGGGAGGACCCGGTGTTGCAAATGGCGGATTTACAACCGGAGAAAGTTACACGATCCGAAGATCAAACATCGTCAGACTTTCGGAATCCTTCAGGTCAAGTGGTGCGAATGATGGCTGGATTTTGGAATCGAGTGAGGATAGCGGTCAAGGAGGGGCAAGGAATGCGATCTCGGCGACGTTAAATCTTGGTGACGATGCGCAGGACAGGCAGTATCGGGCAATCCTTCACTTTCCCACCGCATCCCTTCCGGATAATGCTGTGATCACAATGGCGATCCTGATGATCAAGCGGCAGGGACTGAGTGGAGAGGATCCCTTCGCTTCCCATGGCCTAATTCGCGTTGGAATTCGCACCGGTTATTTTGGGGGTTCGGGTTTATTCGGAATCAACAGCCTGGATGGGGTCGATTTTCAAAGTCCGGCAGATCAAGAGCCGGTCGGGTTGATTTATAACAACCCGGTGAACGGCTGGTATTGGACGGTGTTGGATGGCTCCGCGTTCAAATTCATCAACCGCGCCGGGGTGACCCAATTCCGCCTGGCTTTTGAACTTGATGATAATGACGATCGGGGGGCGGATTATCTGCGGTTCTATAGTGGAAACCATGGCTCCCAAACGAATCGCCCTCAATTGAAGATCGAATATTTCACCCCATAGACATAAGATTGAGGATAAAATGCAATTGTAATATGGTGGAAAAAGTTGTATTCTTGTATTGAACCGTAGAATCGTTCACGGCTTTTGGTGCGCGGGATTTTCCCGAGTGAATTGGAAGGAGTAAAAATGACTTCCAAGTGGTGGCAGCAAGGGTTGAGGGGGCTGAGCATATTGAGCATCTGGTTTTCGGCGGGATGGGTGGTCGCCGGGAACAATTCGAATGCGAGTGCTGCTCCGGGGGATACTCAATTAGCCTCCATAAATTCTAATGGTGAGGTGGGGAATGCTGGCGGACGATACGGGGATATTTCACCCGATGGCAGGTATGTGATTTTTGATTCCGGTTCCACGAACCTGATCGTTGGAGAGGTGAACGGAACCGGTGGAATGTTCATGCATGACCGACAGACCCGGCAAACTTCCCGTGTGACGAACGATGGGGAGGAGGGGGCTGTTTCCGGTGGCGGGCGTTATGTCGCCTTCGTGATGCTCGTCAGAGGAGATCCGGACACCTATCAGATATACGTGAAGGATCTTCAGACCGGTCTGACGACCTTGGTATCAAAGGATTCAGGCGGCAATCCAGGGAACGACTGGAGTGGTCGTCCCGACATCTCTGACGATGGCCGTTACATCGTATATTCCTCGAGCGCAAGCAACCTCGTCGGCGATGATACGAATGAGGCCGGCGACATCTTTGTATATGACCAACAAACGGGAACCAACGAAAGGATATCCGTAGCCTCGGATGGTACCCAGGGGGATGCGGGATCCGGCGATCAATCGATCTCTGGCGATGGACGATTCGTGGCGTTCACATCGAACGCAACCAATCTCGTAACTGGGGATACCAACGGAAGGGCCGACGTCTTTGTGCGCGATCGGGTTGCGCGCACAATCACGCGCGTGTCGGTGAATTCGGGAGGGGGGGAGGCGGATCGAGGCGCGCGGGATTCTTCGATTTCCAGTGATGGGCGTTTTGTGTCCTTTTCATCGTTTTCGACCAATTTGATGGTCGAGGATTCGCTGGAATTCGAACACGTCTATGTCCACGACCGGCAGACAGGGGCAACGACCCTGGCCTCGAGGTACACGGAGGGCTATCCGATGCAAGGACAATCGGAGCAATCGGTGATTTCCGGCGGAGGTCGTTTCGTGGCTTTTCAGTTTGACGACCGAGGAGATTCGATGCCGATCTTCGTGATTGTGGTACATGATCGGCAGACCGGGTTGACAAAATATGTTACACACGGCCGTGGACCGGGTGGAGGTTGGTCAGCCGACCCCACTTTTTCTGCGGACGGAATGAGTTTGATTTTTACCTCCGATGAAATATTGGTCAGTGGAGACACGAATGGGTCGGTTGACGTGTACTTGCACGAAGTCGCGATGGGGCCCGATCCCAGCCCGACCGTCTCCTCCGTGCAATATGTGTGCGGAAGTGGATGTCCCTACCCCACGCCACCAATGATTTCCTTCCGGGTGACATTTTCGGAATTGGTTACCGGCGTAACCGTTGAAGATTTTAGCCTGACCGCCGGAGGGGGCGTAACCGGGGCCATGGTTACGGGTGTAAGCGGAAATGCAAATGAATATCTGGTTACGGTCAATACCGGGATTGGTGACGGGACTCTGCGGCTGGATGTGCAGGATGACGACAGCGTGAGGGATGTAAGTCTCAACCCATTGGGAGGGGCAGGTGCAGGCAACGGCAATTTCACAACAGGTGAGGTGTACATTGTGGATAAAAACATTCCCACAGTGCTTGGCGTCACTCGGTTGGATGCTAATCCTGCAGGTGGTCCCTTTGTTCATTTTGCAATTGCGTTCTCGGAGGAAGTCACTGGCCTGGACAATCCCGACCTGGTCCCGTATCCATCCGGGACGGTAAGCGGCGCGAGTGTCGTTGAGGTGACTGGTTCGGGAAGGAATTACATCGCCAGAGTGAGCACTGGAACGGGAGAGGGAACACTTAAATTGAATGTGATCGACAATGACAGCATCAGAGATGGAAACAACCATTCCATAGGAGGGGACGGGCCGGATAATGGAACCTATACCTCCGGTGAGGTCTATACGATCGACAGAATTCCGTCCGTAATGAGCATCCTGCGGTTGGATCCCAATCCCACAGCGGCGGAAAGTGTGAATTTCAAGGTCACTTTTTCCGAGGCCGTAGCCGGGGTGGATCCTGGTGATTTTTCAATGGCAATAAGCGGAACCCTCGCGGGATCCAGCATTGTCT
>VGNF01000049.1 GCA_016866195.1 Chloroflexota bacterium
ATCGGAACCTGATATCCAAACCCACTGTTGAAGGGAACGCCGGCTTCCAGTATTCCTCCTCCTCCGCCCCCGCCGCCTCCGAGTGGTGGATGGTCAAGGTCTACAATGAAAGCGCCGATGATGTTCGAGTCGGATTGCATGGTGAACAGGAAGAATCCAGGTTCGATGCCCCCCTGCTCTGCGCCGAGGATGTGGATGACTTCCTGGTTCACCGTCACCTCCTGATCGAGCTCCCATTTCTGACCCAGCTGAGGATTGGGACCCGGGTCGAAGGTAAAGGAGCCTCCCTCGGCGGGGAGCGAGGCAGTCATCCCAAAGGTAAGGGTTAATGGAGCGGTGAAATTCTTCCCGATCTCGTACGCCCAATACCCACGGAGTTCGCCGGATTCCGAATATATTCTGGGGTCGGCATAATCGAAGGGAACCTCCGCGCCGGCGGCATCCTGGATGCCTAACAGGATCGAACCAATGCCATACGGCGGGATGATCGGGTTCGTCCACGAAGTGTTCCCATACAGGATATACCCATCGGGCAGGGCGACAAAGGTATCGAGACGGTTCGTGATTCCGTACGGGCTGGCGCTGTTAGTTGGCGGATCGCCGGGTTGGGTGGCCGGCTCGGGTATCACCGTCTGCTCGAAAACCGGCGCGATCGCCGAGGGGTCAGCCGGCTTGAACCTCAATTGCATCCTCCAATTGCGCGGCGCGGTGTTGGAAGGGACAGCCGCCAGGTCTGGAATTTCGAGAGTTGCCTCATTCACGTTGAATGGAACGGCAGGGAACTCCATCAAATACCGCAGGTAGCACTGCGGACAGTCCCGGCTGTCGACGTGTCGCGCGCGTGAAACATCTAGGCGGGTTCCATCGGGCAGGGTCAGAAAGGGCGCGTGGAACTCCGACGAAATAGCATCGGGGATCACCATATCCGGCGGCAGGGTGTAGGAATACACCACTGCGGCCATTTCGCTGGTCAGCACCGCCTGCTCGACCGTGACCGTGTAATTTTCGCGTGTCACTGTCACGGACTCGGCCAGCATTCTCACTTCTGAGGATCGGTCGATGATGCCGACATTCGGGACGTAGCCAAACAGACGCTTCAACGCGTTCACCACGCCGGGGCGGGTGAACAACACGGCAAGGGCTACGATCGCAAGCATAACCAGCCCCCATGTCAGGCGCCGGGAATGGCTCTTCTGTCTCATCTGGATCACCCGATTCGTATTTGCACGTGCCTGTCCTTTTGCTAAAAAATGGGCGCGCAGGGTGTTGATGAATTCCCCATCAGGCTCAGGGACACTGGTCAACCTCTGGATGGCTTCTTCGAGTTCGGATGAGCGGGTGGTCTCAGGCATTTTACGCCTCCATTTGAATGGATAGACGGTCGAGGATGCGCCGTATGGCTTTGCGGACGGCATCCTCCCTGCGCCCAAGCAGGTGGGCGATCTCCACGAACGAAAGTTCCGCGGTATATCGCAGGCGGATCAACTCGCGTTCCTCCTGCTCGAGCGAATGGAGCAGGGATTTCAACTTTGCGCGGGATTCGTTTCGATCGACCGCTTCCAGCATATCGACCTGGGCCGGATCTGCAACCCATTCATGCATCTCCCCGTGCGGATGATTTCCGCGAAAATGATCGGCCAGTTTGTTCCGCGCGATCTGGAAGACCCATGCCTTGAATTGATTGCGATGCTGATAGCTAGGCAAAGCCTCAAGCACCGCCATGAAAGTTTGAGAGGTCAAATCCTCCGCGTCGGCTGCATTTTCCACACGGCTGTAAAGGTAGCGGTAGATCGGTCTGGCACAGGCATCGTAGATCTGGCCCAGCGCAGACGGGTCTCCATCCATCGCGCGCTGGATCGTACGGGAATCCAACTCCAGACCCCGTGGATTTTGATTCTCCATACACGTCTCCTCGGAAGGGTTGCATGCAAGCATTAATTGTATATCGGAAAAAATCCCTAAAGCGGACGGAAATTCCCCTTTCCCAGATCGAGGCCGATGGACGATCCCTGCGCCCCGGGCAGCCGGCGGGGATCGTTTCTGTGACAGAATTGGTCTGTTGCAATGAAAGATTTAATTTTCCGGTGTCATTGCGAGCGAGCGATAGCGAGCGTGGCAATCTCATGCTTGCGTGTGCGCTGAGATTGCCACGATCCTTTCGGGATCTCGCAATGACATGCTTGGAACAAGGCATGACAGAATCAAAAAGAGGCCGGGTTCGCAAGAACGCAGCCTCTTTCCTTGTTCATAAGCCGGATTACACGCTGCCGGTCAGCCAGCCGCGCATGTCCATGGCCTGGACCACGCGGTCGATCGCCACCATGTAGGCTGCATCGCGCATGTAGACCTTTTCCCGCTCGCTGCGGTCGAGCACGGCGTGAAAGGCGGAGGTCATCTTCTGGTCGAGCTTTTGCAGCACTTCATCCTTCGGCCAGTAGAAGTTCATATCGTTCTGGACCTGCTCGAAGTAGGAGGTGGTTACGCCACCCGCGTTGCAGAGGAAGTCCGGAATGTTGAAGATCTTGTTCTTCTTGAAGTGTTCGTCTGCTTCCGGCGTGCATGGACCGTTGGCGCCTTCCGCCACGATCTTCACGTTCCTGGACATAACCTTGATCGTATCGGCGTTGACGTGGCCTTCGATGGCGGCGGGGATCAGCACCTCGGCCTCCTTGGTGATCCAGGCCTCGCCGTCCTCGATGGTGTAGCCGCTGTCCTGTGCCTTCTTCTTGTCGATCGTACCGTATTCATCCACGATGGTCATCAGGAACCTGGGATCAACGCCGTCCTTGCGGCTGTAGGTGAAGGACTTCTTCTCGTGGCGGTCCCAGCAGGAGACGCAGGCCACCCTGCCGCCGAGCATGTCGATGAAGCCGATGGCCGCGTACTGCGCCACATTCCCGAAGCCTTCGATGGCGGCAACAGTTTTCTTTGAATCCATGTTCAGGTGTTTCATCGCCTCGCGCACGGTGTAGATCACACCGAAGCCGGTGGCTTCCGTGCGGCCGAGCGAGCCTCCGCCCCCCAGCGGTTTGCCGGTGAACACGCCGGGCGTATACTGACCGACGAGCCGCGAGTATTCATCCATCATCCAGCCCATCATCTGGGGTGTGGTGCCCACATCCGGCGCGGGGACATCGTTGCGCGGACCGATGTTCTTCCACATGGCGCGCACCCAGCCGCGGCACAGCTCCTCCTTCTCGTTCACGGTGAGCGTCGAGGGGTCCACGATGATTCCACCCTTGCCGCCTCCAAGCGGGATGTCGGCCACGGCGCATTTCCAGGTCATCCATGTGGCGAGCGCGCGCACCGTGTCCATGGTCTCGGCCGGGTGGAAACGAATGCCGCCCTTGTTCGGGCCGCGCGCATCGTTGTGCTGCACGCGAAATCCCTGGAAGACCTTGATCGAACCGTCCTCCAGGCGGACCGGAATTCGGAAGGAATATTCGCGCATCGGCCAGCGCAGGATCTCGGCCACACCCGGGTCGAGTTTGAGCAGCTTGGCGACCCCGTCAAATTGTTTCTGCGCCATTTCAAAAGCGTTGATCTGTCCAGACATGATGTTCTCCTCGGAGGGGTTTATGGAAAAATATAAGCGGGCAGCCCGGACGGGGTGCCCGCTCTACGCACAAGGTATGTCGCGGCACTGAACCATTTCGTTGATTCTATCGTTCACAAACGCCCTCGAACTTTACACGAGATTCAAACCAGCGTCAATATGACAAAAATCCGTTTGGGATGGATCGTGGATATGATCTAAGGCCTGTCTGATTTGTCCGGAAATGGAGGGTAAGGGAATTTCGGCCTTCGTTTCTCAAGGAAGGCGGCCACTCCTTCCTGATGCTCAAGGGTCCTGCCAGCCAGTTCCTGCAGAATCCCCTCCCCTTTCAGGGCGGGTTCGAGGTCGGGCAGCACCGACTGATTGAAGGCCTGTTTCCCAAGGGCAAACGCGCGCGCAGGTCCCTGCGCCAGAAGTGCAGCCGTCCGACTGACCAATCGTCCAAAGCCGAAGCCTCGCACTTGATTGACAATTCCCCATTGAAGCGCCAGGTGCGCCGGAACCGGGCGATTGGTAAAAAAGCACTCGAGCGCACGTCCAAGCCCGATCACTTTGGGCAGCAGGTAGGAAACCCCCGAATCCGGTGCGAGCGCGATGCCGCTGAACCCGACCACGAAATAGGCGCGGGCGTGGGCGATCCGCAGGTCGCAGGCAAGGGCCAGGCCGAGTGCCGCGCCGGCACAGGGACCGTTGACGGCCGCCAGGACCGGCTTGCCCATTTTGCGAATCTGAACGATGAGCGGATTGTAGGTCTGCTCCAGGTGCTCTCGGTAGGATATCCCCTCTCCGCGTTTCATCTCGTCGATATCCTGTCCGGAACTGAAGACCCTGCCCGCGCCGGTGATCACCACACAGCGTACCTGCGTATCCGCCTCGGCCTGCTCGAGCGCCTGATGCAATTCACCGATCATCGCCGTGTTGAAGGAGTTGGCGCGTTCCCCTCGGTTGAGCGTCAGGGACAGGACACCGGAGCCAAACTGGGAGAGCAGCGGTTTCATGGTTAAACAGAAACGGTCACCTCCAAGGTGACCGTCCCGGTTCACTCTTCCGGATAATCGTCGTTTTGTTCGTCATCCCCCGGGTCCATTTCGTATTCGACCTTTTCGCCGTCGAGGTAAACCCAAAGCAGCAGAACCTGCCCTTCGTTGGTGTCCACGTTGCGGGCGGCGAGGATCGGCGCGGTCTGTTCGAGTCCCGTGTCGTTGCGGTAATGCAGGTGAATGGAGGCCTTGTTATGCCAGGCATGGTAACAACGTTCCACGAGGGCCGGACCATTAAAGGTGCGCAGGCGCGTCAGCGCCGGCACGGAAAGATGAGGGCTTTCGTTCAAGCCCATGGCCCACCCGTCATTGACCTGTTCGAACACCGGCGGAGGGCCTTCGATGATGGTGATTTTATCTTCCATGATTTTTCCCTGTGCCGGGAATATACCACATTCACGGTCGAATCATTTCAGAAATTCATTAGAATTTTGAAAGGATACGCGGGTCACCCTTCACGCGGAACCTGCAAAGACTTTACAATCTCTTTCACAAAGCCCGGTCCGCGAAAGATCAATCCACTGTAGATTTGCACCAGCGCGGCGCCCATATCGAAGCGTCGTCTGGCGTCGGAGGAGGTCATGATCCCGCCGACGCTCACCACCGGAATTTGTCCGTTGACCAGCCGCATCGTCCGTCCGAGGACCGCCTCGCTTCGCTCCTGGAGCGGCCTTCCGCTTAACCCGCCCGATTCGGTCCGATGGATCGATTGCAAATTCTCGCGCGTGAGGGTTGTGTTGGTGACGATGATCCCATCCATCCTTGTTACCAGGATGGCTTCCATGGCGTCGTCGAGCTCCGCTTCGGAAAGATCCGGCGCGAGCTTGACAAGAATCGGCAGGCGTTTTTCGTGGATCCTCTCGCTGAGCAGGCGCTGCTGGTGGATTTGGGAGAGCAAGACCTCGAGCGATTTGCGCTCCTGTAATTGACGAAGACCTTCGGTGTTGGGCGAGCTGACGTTGATCGTCAGGTAATCTGCGAGCGGCGCGAAACTGTCCACCAGGGAAAGGTAGTCCATTACGGCCTGCTCGTTGGGCGTGTCCTTGTTCTTTCCCAGGTTCACGCCAAGCACCGGCCCCCGCCTCATTCTCGTGGAGGGCGGACTGATTTTTCTGCGAGGTGCGATCCCCAGGAATTTCTCCAACGCGGTCTCCCGCAGCGGGTGTTGGAGCCTCCTTTGCACGAACGCCGACCCGCGTGAGGGGAATCCCATGCGGTTGATCACCGCTTCGTCCTCCACCAGGCGGAAGAGGCGCGGGCGCGGATTCCCGGGTTGAGGCAGCGGAGTGACCGTCCCGATCTCGATGTGACCGAATCCCAGCGCGGCCAGTCCGCTGATGGCGAGGCCGTCCTTGTCATATCCCGCCGCCAGGCCGACCGGGTTCTTGAAATTAAGTCCGAAGGCCTGCACCGGCTTATCCGGGCATTTGTAGATTTGCGCCAGCAGCCAGCGCGCCGGAGGAAGAATCCCTGCCAGACGCAGCAGGTTGAGAGTGAGTATGTGGGCGCGTTCAGGCTCGAAGCGGAAGAGAAATGATCGTAGGAAGGGATACATCGATCAACAAAGGACTATCGTTCGCGCTTCCCTTGTTTGAGCATCACCAGGGTTTTTGCGATACGGTTTTGCCGCGTCTCGGCTTTCTTCGCTTCTTCGATCCACTTCACATATTCCTTTTGGTGGGTGTAGGACAATTTGTCGAAGACCGCCTTTGCTGCCTTGTCCTGCTTCAATTCCTTCAGCAAATCCTTGGGGATTTCCACCCGGCGCGCTTCAGTATCTGCTTCAATAGTGACCTTTACTTTGTCACCGATGGTCTTGCCGATCTGCTCGCGAATGCCTTTGAGGATGATCAGCATGTGATTCGGCCCGCCCCGGCGTACCAGCGTGCCCCGGTAAGGGACTCCTTCGATCACGGCTTTGACCTTGGGTTTCTTCGAGTCGAAGGCCTTTTCCACATCGAACGGGATTTCCACGAACGCGCCGCCTCCGCCGGCGTTCATGATGGTGGCGGTAAAGGTATGTTTTTGAGTCATCTTGTTCCTTCATATTTTGAAGCCTGCAGGAATACGCGGGTTTCCTCAATTTTTTCCTTCTCAACCCGCCTGTGTGATTCCCAGTGATCCAGCATTTGCGTCATGGTCAATACAGCGTGCATGGAATATCCCGCCTGCTCCAGTGATTCTTTCGCGCCGGATTGACGGTCGATCAACACCACCACGTCCTTCACTCTCAATCCGGCGGAGGTCAGCTTTTTTATGGCCTCGAACTTGCTGCCGCCGGTCGTGGCCAGATCGTCGATGACCACGACGGTCTCGCCGGCGTTGAATTCACCCTCGATCTCCGCTCTGGTGCCGTAGGTCTTTGCTTCTTTACGAGGGTAGATCATCGCGTAGTTTCCTTGCAGTGCGATCGCAGTCGCGATCGGAATGGCTGCATAAGGCAGGCCTGCAATGCGGTCGAACTTCAAGCTTCGAAGGACCGGCAGATATGCCGAGGCAACCAGCTCGAGCAGTTTTGGGAAGGTGATGATGCGCCTCAGGTCGAGGTAGATCGGCGAGATCAATCCGGACTTGAGCGTGAAGGATCCGAATTTGATGCAGCCGGCTTCGAGCAGTCCATCCGTGAGGGCGGAAAGGCTGGAGGTTAATTGTGGCATGTGGTTTCCAGTTCTGGTTGTTCTCCGATTATACGGCTGGAACCATCCATCAATAATGAATATCAGAGGCGCCGGGCTTTATGCACCAGGCGCCTCTGATGAAGTCCGGCCTTGCCCTCACGGCGAGGGGGTGTTTGTGGGTTGGGGCACAAGGGTCACGCCGAGCAGGCGCGCCATTTCGATGTCGTACTGGTTGTGAGAATCGCGCGCGGCAGCGATGCCCTGATTGACGGCGTTCAGATCCGCGCTGCTCATGAAGGCCATCAGGGTCTGGATGACGACGTTCATGTGGGCAAGCTGCAGGTCCTTGAGCGTCTGCAGGCAGGCGGGCACAGATTGATCCTCGGCCTCGCGCAGGATGCGCTGCATCTCCGGGATCAGGACGACCAGCTGCGCCTGCGGTGTGTTGGACGCCAGCTCTGCATAATCATCGAACTCGCGCATCAGGCGGTTGACCCGCGCGACCTGATCCGGCAGGTTCGTGGAGGAGCACAGATCCGGCGTGGAAGTGATCGCCGGTGATTCAGTGACGGCGGATTCGTCCCTGGCGCACGCGCCCGTCAGGAGGGAGAAAATGAGGATCAGCCCGAATAGTTTGTTTTTCATACTATGTCCTTGTCAAAAAAATGAGGGACGGGGGTCGCCCGTCCCTCTGATTGTAGCATTACATTCTTATTTGCTTACGAGCGCGTACAGACCGGGTTGATTGACGGTGATGACGTACTTTCCATCGACAACACTGCCGCCCGGAACCTTGACCCAGGCCGAACCATTCCAGAACATCACAGCCAGATCGGCATCCTTCATCCCGTCGGGGATCGGGAAGGCAAGTGTGATCTCGAGTCCCTGGGCCTTCTCGCCTGCGCCGGTGAGTTCCACTTTGAACGCCGAGCCGAAGGTGAGGCCATTATCGAAACTGGCGGGAAGCTGGCTTTGGAGCAGCTCAACCACAATGTACAACGGCTCACGTGTTTGTTCCTTATCGTAGGAACCATTACCAGCAACCGGCTTGCAGTTCCCACTGCCCACGTTCACCGCGCCTTCGTGATAGTAGCCGCCTTCGGCGTTGCCATTGAATGTGACGCCATTGAAGGCTAGGGTCCCGGGCAGGTATGAATAGACACCATAGCCGCCGTTGTTCTCGAATGTGGAGCACGTGATGGTGGCCATTACACCGCCCTCTTCAGGCATGGCGCCTTCCTCAAACCTTGCCATGGCGAATACCCCACCTTTACCGCCCCGAAGCATGACGCCATCCAGGTAATTATCGCTGGCGGTAACATTCGTAAGGGCAAAAGCATTCCCATACAGGTAGGCACCGCCAGTATCATAAGATCCTGAAGAGGAACCATACGTGTCGCTGTAACTCCAGAAGCCATGCGAGCCATTGGAATTGAACTGGCTGTCTGTGATATCCACGGTCCCATAGGTATCAATGTAAGCACCGTATTCAAGGTTTCCGATCGCGCTGACGCCGTTCAGGGTGACATTGCCATCTGTATACAACTCCAGCCCAAAACCATCATATACACTATCTCCATAATTGAACCACCAGTAGCCGTTCGAATCGTTACCAGTGTCCGACCATGTATAGGGAGAGCCGTTGGAATTGAACTGGCTGTTTGTGATATTCACGGTCCCGTAGGTGTTAATGTAGGCACCACTTCCATAGTTTCCGTTCGCGCTGACGTTATCCAGGGTGATGTTTCCAGACGGATCCAAATACAATCCATCGCCATACCCATAAGTATACGTATACGTACCATTACCATTGTCGTATGAGTATGTATAAATCTGACCATTATTTGAAAAGTCGCCGTTCTTGATGGTCACATCGCCTGTAGTATCGATCCAAACACCATACTCATCGGAGTGGGTCACGGACACATTGTTCAACTCGACAGTTCCAGAACCATCCAAAGCAGTTAATCCGGTATCGGTTGATTTGGGACCATTCCAGCCTGCACCGTCAAGGACGAGGTCGTTGAGGGTCAGGGGTGAGGACCAGGACCAAAAATTGAGGCTGTTGATGCCGCTCAGGTTGGAGGGGGCACCGGCCGCTCCACCCCAGCCGCCTTGCACGACCAGGTCGGTCAGCCCAAGTATGGTTTGATCGAAATCGATGTTAGCCCCATTGTCGGGGGATGCGTCAGTGCTGGCATCCCAATCAACTGCAATGTAGATCGTCCCGGCACCTTCGTAATCAAAATTGACGCCGTCGGTTTGGGTCTGCAACACTGCAATCAGGTCGGAGAGGCTGGATTGCGCGTCCGTACAACCACCCGTCCCCGGGATCGGGTCTGCGCCGGTTGGGCACCATATCGGGTCACCACTAACCACCACGGCAGCGGCTTCCTGGCTGGGCAAGGGAAGGGCTTCACCACCCGCGTCCAACACAACCAGGTCTGTATCGGCGGGCAGTTGTTCGATCACCTGCTCCACTTCAACTGGAACGGGCTCGGTCACAACCGGCTCCTCGGTCGGGGGAGGTGTGCCGTCGTCTGCAAAGGCCGTCACTGTGTTGAACAAGGAAAACACGAGGACGATGATCGCAGAGGAAAGGAACAGCTTGCTTTTCAATTGTCTCATTGGAATCTCCTTATGTGAAAAATGGAAACTTGGATTCGAATACCTTTTCATAATCCTATGCATCGTTTTTTTTGGAAAAGGTTTAAAACCGGCGTTCATGAAAGGATATTCCATCAATTTTGCAAATTGGAATTAATTGTCGGATTACATTTGGCACTGACGAATGTCATGTTGTCTTTGTTACATCGACAGGACAATCCGCTGATCCGGGTTGAGGTACAATAAAGCCTATAATAATACTAGGAGTTAGGGTGTGAGGCTGTCCAAACGCGGAGAGTACGGGTTGCGGGCCATGATCATGATGGCCGAACCCGCGGAAAAAAAAGGCGTCCACAAGATGATGCAGATCAAGGAGATCGCCGAGCGCGAGGAGATCTCCCCCAAGTTCCTCGAGCAGATCATGCTGGCGCTCAAGAACGCGGGATTGCTGCACAGCAAGATGGGTGTCGGCGGCGGATACTATCTCGCGCGGGCCGCGGGCGAGATCACGCTGGGTCAGATCTTCCGCGTGCTGGATGGTCCTGTGGCGCCGGTCAAATGCGTGAGCCAGATGGCCTATGAACCTTGCGGCTGCCCGGATGAACAGACCTGCGGCCTGCGCCTGGTGATGGGCGACGTGCGCAATGCGATCGCGGACATCCTGGATCACACCAGCCTGAAAGACGTGATCAAGCGCCAGGGCGCGGTGAGGCGCAGGCTCGGGTTGTCGAAGAAGTAGTTTTCACGCGCCATGGGGAGCGCGTTCTTTTTTTGGGCCTAAAGCATACTAATATTATAGGATTTATAGATCTCTGAGCATTCGGAGAGATAAACTCGACTAAGGAGAACATCGAAATGGAACTCTCAATTTTCCTGTACATGCTCGTCGGTTTCGTCGCGCAGATGATCGACGGCGCGCTGGGCATGGCCTATGGGGTCAGCTCGAACACCTTCCTGCTCAGCATCGGGATTCCCCCGGCAGCCGCCTCCGCCAGTGTACACATGGCCGAGGTGGTGACGACCGGCGTTTCCGGCGCCTCGCACTGGAGGCTGGGCAACGTAGACTGGAAACTGGTACGCCGTTTATTGATCCCCGGCGTGATCGGCGGGGTGGCCGGCGCGTATATCCTGACCTCTGTGGATGGGAATATCATCAAACCGTACATCGCAGTCTATCTGTTGTTGATGGGCGGGGTGATCATCTACAAGGCGGTCACGACTGTGCCGCGCAAGAAACCGGATGAGTATCACGGACCAAAGACCGGTCTGCTCGGATTGTTCGGCGGCTTTTGCGATGCGATCGGCGGCGGAGGCTGGGGACCGGTGGTTACCTCCACACTGGTGGCGCGCGGCAAGTATCCGCGCACGACGATCGGTTCGGTGAATTTCTCCGAGTTCTTTGTCACCCTGGCGGAATCGATCACCTTTGTGCTCACGCTAAGCTTCGCAGAATACTGGCAGATCATCATCGGCCTGCTGGTCGGCGGCGCGGTCGCCGCTCCTATAGCGGCGCGCATGACCAAGGTGCTTCCTCTCAAGACGTTGATGATCATGGTCGGTGTGCTGATCATCCTCCTGAGCATCCGCACGCTGTACCTGGCGCTGAAGTAACCCTTGCAACATCACAAATAAAGTTTGGTGGGGTGTGTGGAATTGCTGAACGACTTTGTCGATCAGCAATTCTGCTGGAGAAACCCCTCCCCCGCTTAGCGGGGGAGGGACTCAGGGTGGGGTTGGAACAAGTCAGGCTCGATGTATCACCACACGCCCGGGAACAGGCGGTAGCGCGTCTTGTGTGCGTACTCGCGGTAATCGGGCAGTTCCTCGTGCAGAGTCCTGTCTTCGAGCGCAGTGCGGACGACCAGTACACTCATGGTCAGTGTCGCTGGAATAAAAGCCCAGAGCGAATCGAGAAAAAGCGGGGTGAATAGATACGACCACAACGCGCCGGCGTACCCCGGATGCCGCAGAAAACGGTAGGGACCGCTGGTCACCACATGATGCCCGCGGTCGGCCTGGATGCGCACCACGCCGGAGAAGAAGCGATTCTCGATCAACGCCCATGACCCGAAGGCGAAACCGGCCACGATGACCAGCAGGCTGACGATCTTTGCCCCCGCTGAAAAGGGATCTGTCCACCCATTGCGCGCGTCGAGGCCGGCAACGATCAACACCGCCACCAGGCCGGCGGTGAGCAGGGGCGCCAGTTTCCTGTCCCATGCTTTGGCGTCCTTCATCTCCATCGACCGGGCACGTTCGGCGAGCAGGTCCGGGTGGCGCCGCGCGGCCAGGGCGCGGCTGAGGAGGAATCCGAGGACGTGAATTCCGGCGTAAGCCCAGGCCTCCGGCCATGCCCAGCGCGAGGAAATCATCATCGGCAGCAAAGGGACGATTCCCAGAACGACGAGCAGCTGCAGGATGACCCGCGGCGTGAAGGCCTTTCTTTGATTATCCATGCCACCTCCTTAGCCATTATAATAATCCGCAGGATTGGATGCAAACATGAGATCTTTTCGCATGCTTTTACTGGTGGTGGTTTTGGCTTCGTTCTCCCTGGTCTCGGCGCAGACGGACGAACCGCTTGCGATCGTGCTCACTGCCGACGGGCCGATCGTACCGCCGATGCTGGAGTATTTCAGGCGCGGGATCAATACCGCGCAGGATCGCGGAGCCGAGCTGCTGATCATCGAGTTGAATACGCCCGGCGGCAGCGTGGACACCCTGCTGGAGATCATCCAGGTGATGCGAAACAGCGAGGTGCCGGTGGTGGTGTATGTGGCGCCGCGTGAGGCGATCGCCGGAAGCGCCGGGGCGTTGATCACCATGGCCGGCCACGCCTCCGCCATGGCGCCCGGCACGGCCATCGGCGCGGCCAGTCCCATCGACGCCAGCGGAGCGGATATTAATGAAACGCTCGAAGCCAAGGTGCGGGAGATCCTGAAGGCCAAGGCGCGTACGCTGGTGGAATCGCGCGGAGAGCAGGCCGTGAAACTGGCCGAGGCGATGATCGAAGATGCCAAGGCCGTCACAGTGGACGAGGCGCTGGCTGCCGGGCTGATCGACTTCACTGCGGACGATACGCAGGACCTGCTGCAAAGCCTGGACGGCTTTACCGTCGAGACGGCGGGTGGGGAACGAGTCCTCGATACGCAGAACATCCGCACAGAGCCGCTCGGCATGAGCTTCATCGAACAGTTTCTGCTGCTGCTCACAGACCCGAACATCGCCTTTCTGCTGCTGGCCATAGGCGTGCAGGCGGTGCTGATCGAGATCTCCAGCCCCGGCGGTTGGGTGGCCGGGTTCATCGGCGCGGTGTGCCTGATGCTGGCGGTCTACGGCATGGGCGTGCTGCCGGTCAACTGGTTTGGGATCCTCTTCCTTTTAACTGCGTTTGTCCTGTTCATCCTGGATATCAAGGCGCCCACGCACGGCGCGCTCACGACCGCCGGCGTCGCCTCCTTCATCGTGGGCGCGCTGGTGCTGTTCAATTCGCCGGGCACGCCGCAGTTCCAGCGTGTGTCCGTGCCGCTGGTCGTCGGCATGGGTATATTCCTCGGCCTGATCTTCTTCGCCATTCTGATGGTGGCTTTGCGGGCGCAATTCAAACCGGTCCGCATGGGCGCGGAATCGCTGATTGGCAGGCAGGGGATCGCGCGTACCTCCATGGAAGAGTCGGGGCAGGTCCAGCTGGGTTCTGAACTGTGGAGCGCGGAGTCCGCCAAGGGATCCGGCCGGATCGGTAAGGGGGATCGGGTGGAGGTCGTCGAGGTCAAGGGACTGCGATTATTGGTGAAGAAGATCAAATAAGGGAGTTGCGAACTGCCGCGCTTCCGCTCAGCGCGGAGGCGGCTCGTATTGACATGGACTGATATGCCCTCCACACCCACAAGAGACAGGGTCAAGACTCAAACACTGGCGCCTCCGCTCCGCCGCCCGGAGTGGATCAAGGTGCGCGCGCCCTCCGGTGAAACCTACGAATGGCTGCACAGCCTGATGCGCAAAAAGGAACTGCATACCGTGTGCGAGGAGGCCATGTGCCCGAACCTGGGCGAGTGTTGGGGCAGCGGCACGGCCACTTTCCTGATGCTCGGCGACGTGTGCACGCGCACCTGCGCCTTCTGTGATATCAAACACGGCAAGCCGGGTATGTTGGATTGGGGCGAAACCGAGCGTGTGGCGCAGGCCGTGAAGGCGATGGAGTTGAAGCACGCGGTGATCACCTCGGTCAATCGGGATGAACGCCACGACGGCGGTGCGCCGATCTTCGCCATGGTCATCCGCCGCATCCGCGCGCTGCTGCCGGGCTGTTCGGTGGAGGTGTTGATTCCTGACTTCAAGGGCAGCCTCGAGGCGCTGAAGATCGTGATGGATGCGCGGCCTGAAATCCTGAATCACAATGTCGAGACCGTGCCGCGTTTGTTCAAGGCTGTCCAGCCGCAGGATAACTACGAGTGGGCCGCGGCTACGCTCTCGAATGCCAAGAAACTCGATCCCGAGGTGCTGACCAAATCCGGCATCATGCTCGGGTTGGGAGAGACGCTGGACGAGGTCAAGGCCGTGATGCGCGACCAGCGCAGCTGGGGCGTGGACATCCTGACGGTCGGCCAGTACCTGCAGCCGAGCAAGCAGCACATGCCCATGGACCGTTATTACACGATGGAAGAGTTCGCGGAATTACGTGACTATGGAAAAGAGATCGGATTCAAATGGGTGGAATCGAATCCCCTGGTGCGCTCATCCTATCACGCGGCGGAGCAGGTGCGCGCGTTGAGTGTCGTACATCGCAAGCTCTACGGGGGTCGGAACGCGCCTCCCGCCTAAGGTGGAATGAATTCCTTTCTCACAACCGGCTTGTTCTTCCTGTTCCTCTTCCTTTCCGGCTTCTGGTTGAGCCGCTCCGGGAAGCCGTATGGTGCGGGCATCTTCAACATCCACAAGCTGATCGGGCTGGCGCTGGGCGTCTTTTTGATCGTGACGGTGTATCGCACACATCAGACCGCGCCGCTGGAATCGACTCAGATCGCGGTGGTCGCGGTGACTGTAACGATCTTCATCGGTTTGATCGCGGCAGGGGGATTGTTGAGCGTCGTCGACGCGGGGAATTTGCCGGACCTCAGCCGGGCCCTTCATAAAACGATCGAAACCGTGCACCATTGGGTTCCGTACCTGGCGGTGTTTGCCACCGCGGCGACTTTGTATCTTCTGTTGATTCGTGGAGTCTGACTGTTCGGTGACGAGAAGGCCGAAGGTCTCACAACCACAATCAACGCCTTATAACTTATCAGGACGAAGGCGACCTGCGCCCTTCACCTCTCGGTGGGGATGCTCCGCGATCCCGCGCTGAGCGAGCAAGCAATTCACGAATCGCCATTATCATTTTCCGTTTTCCGACGGCGGGAAACCAAATTTTTCACGCCGATAATCAAATTATCCACTATCTTCATCGGGGATGTAATTTCCCGAACGCTGTCCAAAGCCTTCTGAGAAATCAGGCTCATTCAACAGGTCACGAATGAAGCGCTTAAATTTTTTCCCTGTTGAACGCCGATTCAAACGTCTCACGCTCAATTTTGATGGCTTGTTCTTTATCCATGATCATTCTTTGTAGCTCAGGGTGACGTGGGCATGGGGGTTAAAACCACCCGCTCCCGATCTCCTTCGCCTGTTTTCGAAACCAATCCTTCACCGTTGCCCATTCCGCGTGTTCGATCAATGGTACGGGCTTTTCCTGCTCGGCGCGGTCAAAGTACACCATGTGTTTCACCACCTGCGCCTCAAAGTCGCGCACATCGGGGTATTTTTGCGGAGCCAGATCCAGCAGTTCCCGCAAAGAAATCCTTTGGCAGATGGCGTATAGATCGTGAAAATCCTTGCGGCTGGCGCGGGCGAGCAACGCATCCATTTTCATCAACGCAATATCGTGAATGCTGGCCAGCTTTGTGCCTTCCGCCTCCACCAACGGTGCAATCAATGCGTAGCCATAGCCGTAAAATCCCACACGCACATTGTCTGCCAGAAAAACAAGGTTTCCCCATGAACTATCCGATAACGCAGGTGAAAACTTCTTCAACGCGCGGCGCAATGGTTCCATCAGCGCGGGGACGTCGCTGTGGATCTGGGAGAACAAATCCAGATCAACGGACAAACGATGCCCCAACTGCAAGGCCAGCGCTGTCCCGCCTGCCAGATAAAACTCGCCCGCAATCTCACTCTTGAAAAATACTGCAAGGATTTCACGGATTGCAGGCGTGACCGTAATCCAATGCAGGTCACTCATCCTTCGACCTCCAGCATCAAACGCCAAAAGGCAAGGTGCGGTTCGGGCAGGGCAAACTTACCCCACGCCTTTACCCATTCCTGAATCTGCTCGCGTGAATATGTGGCGAACAGCCAGCGCAATTCAGCACGTGTGCCAAAGCGCAAGGCGCGCTCGATGATCGTAGCCGAATCGCTTTGCGGATTCAGGCTCGCAAAATCGTATTCCTGAAAGAACGGGGCAAGGGTGGCAGGTATGGTCTGCATGTTTTTTCTCCTTCCCCTTTCAGGGGAAAGGTCGGGATTGGGGTTATTCCGCCAACTACATACTCAAAATCACCTCGCGCTTCTCTTCATTGGTCTCGGGATGGGGACGAAATACTGGCTGATCCGCCGCGCCTCGATGATCTCATCCGTGATGCCATCCTCCGTAAACTTGAAGTGGCGTTTCGGCTCTTCAAAGGGCGAATTCAGGACGGGATTTTCTATTACTACCTGTTGCATATTTCCCGGGCTCTGCTACCCTTCCGATGGCAGCTGGTTTTCCCAAGCATACCCGAAAAATTCCGCCATGAGCAGTAAAATTGCCTTTCAAGGCGCAGGTCTCGGAGTTTCACCAAGAAACTTTGGAATTAAACCAACAAACTTTCGAATTAAGCCAACAAACGCTCGAATTAAAGCAAGAGACGTGGGGATGGGAATCCGCTTCCGGCAGGGTGGATTATATTTGACTATCCGCAGTTTGCATTGGGCGGCTGCACTCTCCAGTTATGGACCTCGTACGTCCATCGCGTCGTCGAAAAGGTCCACACACTGCACTTGGAACCGGAGCAAGCTGCGGACCGGCCGTCGCCGTTGATCCCCGCACAGACTTAATGACAATTCTCACTTGCCGGCATGGATTTCTTGACATGCATGCCAACCCGTTATAAACTCGTTGTGCTTGAGTTATACCTTACACGGTGACAAATTGCGTTTTTTGAAAGAGTTGGAAGCGCAAGATGAGCAAAGAATCGAGTTCAGATTTATGTCTGGTCATGGTTTCGTCCAAGCAAGTAGAGATAGCGGATTTGAA
>VGNF01000050.1 GCA_016866195.1 Chloroflexota bacterium
GCGAGTACATGCTCATCATGCGCTCGTCCATTCTCGAAGTGCTCAGCGAAGATTACATCCTCACTGCAAAAGCCAAAGGCATGAGCAACTGGCAGGTGTTATGGAGACACGCGCTTCGCAACGCCATGCTTCCCATCGTCACGCTCATCGCGCTCAATCTCGGCTTCACGGTTTCAGGAGCGATCTACATCGAGACCGTTTTTTCATACGACGGTCTCGGCAAACTTTTCCAGACCGCGCTTGCGAAACAGGATTATCCGCTCCTGCAAGGCGCGTTCATTCTGCTGGCGGTAAGCGTCATCATCGCCAACCTGCTGGCGGATATGCTGTATGCCGTTCTCGACCCGCGCGTGAAGGAGAGTTGACTTGAACGAATCCTCGACTCCCTTCAAACGACACCTGCGGGATTTTTGGATCGCGTTCCGCCGCAACAAACTTGGACTTCTGGGCGGCTTCCTCGTCCTGACGGCGATCATCCTTGCCCTCTTCGCTCCCCTGCTGACGCCCTACCAACCGACCGAAGTCATCCGCGACGAAAAAGGTCGCGGCCTGACCTTCGCGCCTCCCTCCGTTCACGGTCCGCTCGGCACCGACGACGCGGGACGCGACGTTTGGACTCAACTAATCTACGGCGCGCGCATCTCGCTGACGGTCGGTTTCATGGCTGGCTTTATCGCCATGTTTGTTGGAAGTCTGTTTGGAATCCTTGCAGGTTATTTTGGCGGGAGGGTGGATAACCTGCTCATGCGCATCACCGATGTCTTATTGGTCATCCCCGATCTCCCACTCATGCTGGTGTTGGTTGCTACTGTGCGCCAAATGGAGTTAAATATCTCGCCGTTGGTAGTGTTGACCGCGGTCATTGGCTTGCTATATTGGACAAGTACCGCGCGTCTGATCCGATCGCAGGTTCTCACGATCAAGGAACGCCAGTTTGTAGATCGCGCCCGCGCGATCGGCGCGGGACACATGCACATCATTCGCAAACACATCCTGCCGCAGATCATGCCGCTCATTGTGGCGAACACGGTGCTGGTTCTTTCCATTGCGATCCTGATTGAATCGGGGTTGGCATTTCTCGGTCTTGGCGACCCGACAAAGCCTTCATGGGGAACCATGCTCAACTTCGCCTTTGATCGAAGCGCGATTACCAACGGCGCGTGGTGGTTTTATCTTCCACCTGGACTCGCCATTGTGTGGGTTTCCCTGGGGTGCGTGTTACTCGGCAACGTGCTGGAGGAAATGCTCAACCCGCGTTTGACGGGACATCACCTCGAGGATGGACAAAGCATGATAGCGGTATCAGGCAAGAGGTCCGAATGACCGACGCCCTTCGACCAGGCTCAGGACAAGCGCTTCTTTCTGCTCGCCATCTGACGACTGAATTCCATCTGGCTGATAAGACCGTCGCGCGCGCTCTCGAGGATGTCTCGTTCGACGTTCTGCCTGGTCAGACGGTTGGACTGGTTGGCGAATCGGGTTGCGGCAAGACGACTACGTTGATGTCGGTGATGCGACTCCTGCCATCGAACGGGCGCATCACCGCGGGCAATGTTTATTTCAATGGAAATGATCTGCTTGCGTTGAGCGAGCGTGATATGCGTGCGCATCGCTGGAAGGATATGGCGATCATTTTTCAGGGCGCGATGAATGCGCTCAACCCGGTTTTGAGAATCGGCGATCAGATCCGTGAAGCAATCTTGTTGCACGACCTGATGGATCGCGCCGCGGCTGATCGGCGTGTGGATGAATTGCTTGAACTGGTCGGCATCCCGCGCGGACGACGCGATCAATACCCGCATCAATATTCTGGCGGAATGCGCCAACGTGCGATGATCGCCATGGCGCTGGCTTGTTCGCCCGACTTGCTATTTGCCGATGAACCGACCACCGCATTGGATGTTATGATCCAGGCGCAAGTGCTGGAATTGCTCAAAGAGATTCAGAAAAAATTAGGGCTGGCAATTGTGCTGGTGACGCACGATCTGGGTGTTGTCGCTGAGATGTGCGACACAGTGGTAGTGATGTACGGCGGTAAGGTGGCGGAATATGGTTCCGCCGAATTGGTCTACAACCAGCCGCAACATCCATACACTCAACGACTGCTGGAATCGTTTCCTGATTTGAATCGCCCGCCCGATTCGGCAAATCGAGATCTGGCAACCATCCCTGGAACGCCGCCGCGCCTGAACGCCCTGCCGCCTGGCTGCCGTTTCAGTCCGCGTTGCCACATGAGCATGGATGTCTGCGCGCAGGTTACGCCCGGCAAAGTGAATGTATCCACTGGTTCGGGTGTGCTTCATCAAGTGGCTTGTCATCTCCTCAATGAGCAGGAGATCAACAAGTAATGAGCGCCGAATTGATTCTCGAAGTCAGGAATCTTTACAAGCATTTCCCGATGCGGCAGAGTCTGTTGAATATGTTCCGCCGTCGCAGGCAGGAGGTTGTCCGCGCGGTGGATGGCGTTTCCTTCGAGATCAAAAAAGGGGAGGTGCTGGCTCTGGTCGGTGAATCAGGCTGCGGGAAGACAACGATCGCACGTACCTTGATCGGACTGGAAAAGGCAACGGGTGGAGAAATCCTGTTCAAAGGACAAGGCGTCGGCGGTGATGATGATACATCCATTTCGTTGAAGAAATTACGTCAACGCGCGCAAGTCGTTTTTCAAGATCCGTATGAGTCGCTGAATCCACGCGCAACGATTTATGACATTGTATCTGAGCCTTTGGTTGTGCATGACCTGATCAAAGATGACCAGGATCGCCATGAGCGGGTGAAGCGCGCGTTGGAAGAGGCGGGACTGCGCCCCGCGGACGATTATCTGTTGCGCTATCCGCACGAACTCTCTGGCGGACAACGTCAACGCGTTGTAATTGCGGGCGCGATGGTGTTGGATCCCGAATTGTTGCTGGCTGACGAACCCGTTTCGATGCTTGATGTTTCGATCCGCGCCGAGATTTTGAATCTGCTCAACGCGTTGCGCAGGTCGCGCGGAGTCAGCATTCTTTTTATTACGCACGATCTTGGCACGGTCGGTTATTTTGCTGACCGATTGGCCGTGATGTATCTGGGTCGCATCGTGGAAGTTGGTCCAACGGCAGAGGTGTTGAAGAATCCACAACATCCATATACAAAGGCATTGCTATCCGTGGTGCCTGCGGCGAATCCCAAACAGCGACGGAAGATGGTCATTCTGAGCGGCGAGACTCCCAACCCGATCAACCTGCCAAGTGGATGTCGCTTCCATCCGCGTTGTCCTGTCGCAATGGAGGCGTGCAGGGCGACCGATCCGTCTTTGGTGGAATTGGGGAAAGGACATCAGGCCGCATGTCTGCTCGCGAAATAAACGGGGCGGATTCTACTTTGATGACCCCAAAAGAAAGAATACTTACTGCCTTGCGCGGCGAAAAGCCGGATGTCCTGCCCGCCGCGCCGTGTTACCTTTCCCTCTACCTGGCCGAGGCCGCGCGCGCTCATTACATCGAGCAGTATCGCCGCCGCATGAAGGGGCGCTTGCACTATCAGGTAGATCACGCCGAAGACACGCGCTTTCGAGCGCGGGCATTGTACGAATCATATAAAGTCTTCCAATCGCCGCCGGATTGGATCGAGGTTGGCTTGGGCGCGAGCAGGGATTGGGCAGAGCGGACGGACATCATCCTGCGCGATGACATCCTTTGTTATCAAGATCGGGAAACGGGCGACTGCGTTCCAATGGACTCCATCCCTTTGCCCAAAGGCGACGTTCCTTTGAAGGAGATGATGGCGGTCGCTTCCGACTCGGGCAATCAACTGCCGCGCTTCTCCAGCCGCGAGAATATCGAAGAGCAACTACCCACCTTGACCGAAGAAGAGTGGTTGGCAAGCGGACGGTTCGATCTGCCTCATCAAGTGGCCGCGGATTACGGAGACCGATACTTCATCTCGACGATCCTCGACACGCCGTACTCGGATATGTTCGACATCCTCGGCTTTCTGGGATTGATGAAGGCCCAGAATAATCACCTCGCGTTGTTCCATTGTCTCTTGCAACGCAGGTTGGCGCAAGCAGAAAGTTTTGTGGAGGCTTGGTCTGCGACAGGCATCCACGGCGTTTTTGTAGAAGAAGTATTCACCGGCTCGGACGCCATCTCGCCGCGCAATTACGAGCAATTCGTATTCGCCTACAACAAACCATTTTTCCAGCATATGCGCGGACTCGGTTTGCTGCCAATCCATTATGTCTGTGGTGACGCAATTCCCCGGCTGGAACAAATCATGGAGTACGATATTTCCGCTGTAGCCGTGGAAGAAAGCAAGAAAAAATTCCGCCTCGAGATCGAGGATGTCGTCACGCGCGTGGCGGGCCGCGTAGCCGTTTTTGGAAACATAGACTCAATCCGTTTCGGAATCCAGTCCACGCCGGAAGAGATGACCGCCGAAGTCAAGCGGCAGGTTGCCATCGGCGCGCGGGCGCACGGATTCATCGTCGGCACGGGTAGTCCGTTTCCGCTGGAGACCAATCCACGCATGATTGATATGTTGGTTGCGGCGGCGCACTCGCTTCCCGCGCAAGCGTAGACAGCAAATCCAAGCAAGGAGTACACCATGGAAAAAGAAAAACAAAAAAAGGTGGTGCAGGCTCAAGAGGTTCGCAACAAACCTTCAGGTTTTCGCATGTTTACCGACGCCCAATTGGATGAAATTCATCTCGCGTCATTGGAGATATTGCGCCGCACCGGCGTGCGCGTCCACGAAAAGGAATCATTGAATTTATTACGCGAGGCGGGTTGCGTGGTAACGGATGACAATCTGGTGCGCTTCCCTGCCGCCGTGGTTGAGAACGCCATCAACGACGCGCCGTCAGCCGTGACGCTATGCAATCGCACAGGCGAACCGCGCGTATTTCTGGAAGGTCACCGTTCTTATTTCGGCACTGGTTCAGACTTGCCCAACACGATCGATCTTGAGACGGGCGAGCGCCGCACGTCCGTTTTGCAGGATGTGAAAAATTCGGCGCGGCTGGCAGATTCGCTCTCCAATCTGGATTTTGTGATGTCCATGGCGCTGCCTTCGGATGTGCCGATTCAAACTTCTGACCGCCGTTCGTTTTTGGCGATGACGGAGAACACGTCCAAGCCGTTGGTGATCACCGCGTGGGACGAAGTCGGTTTGCAGGATATCTTCGACATGGCGTCCGAAATCGCGGGCGGCGCCGATGAACTCAAACTCAAGCCGTTCATCTTTTCGTATCTCGAACCGACATCGCCGCTTCAACACACCGAAGTTGTTTTGAAAAAAGTTTTGATGCATGCGGATTATGGATTGCCTTTTGTTTATGCGCCGGGACCCGTGGACGGCGCGACTGCTCCGGTCGCCGCGGCGGGCGCGTTGGCAATGGCGAACGCGGAAGTCATCAGCGGTGTGACGATTGCCCAGCTTCGGCGCAAAGGCACGCCCGTTGTGTGGGGGTCTGGTAGCGGTCCATTGGATATGAAAACCATGATCGCCACCTATTGTTCGCCGGAATTCATGCTCCATTGCATGGCGATGGCTGAGATGGCGCATTACTATTACTACAAGCCGGTTTGGGGATTCGCAGGCTGCTCCGATTCAAAACTGCCGGACATCCAGGCCGGGATTGAAAGCGCGTTGTACGTGATGTGCATGGCGCTCAGCGGAGCGAACCTCATCCATGATACCGGCTATCTCGAATCGGGACTCACCGCCTCCTACGAAATGATGGTAACGGTGGACGAGACCATCAGTCTTGTCCGCCGCCTGATGGACGGAATCGAAATCTCGCCCGAGCAATTGGCGCTGGACGCGATCGACAAGGTTGGTCCCGGTGGAAGCTTCATCACTTCGCCGCACACGATGAAAAATTACCGGCAGGTTTGGTACCCACGCGTGCTGGATCGTCACAACTACAGCGGATGGATGAAGGCCGGTCAACCCACTGCGAACAAGAACGCGCACGAGATCGCCCGCGACGCCATCGCCAACCATAAACCGGTTCCGCTTCCGCAATCTACATTGAACGATTTGAATGAGATCATCGCCGAGACCGATAAACGGTACGCGGTAAACGCGTAACAACTTGAAACCTTTGGGGCCTGCAAGACCCTGAAGGTTTTACTGGAGAACATATGACCGAACATGTCAACCTCATCCTTCGCGCCAAAACATTGATTGATGGTTTGGGCGGAGCGCCCATCTCACAAGGTCTTGTGGCGATTGCCAACGACAAGATTGTCTACGCCGGGGCCGCGGCGCACGCGCCCGTCTTTCCGCCTGAGGCCCAAACGCTGGACTTGTCCGACGCGTGTTTGTTGCCCGGCCTGATCGACATGCACAGTCATCCCACCTTCTACTGGGAAGAACCCGACCTCGCGACATACACTGACGACGCCGATGGAGTAAGCGCCTACCCGCCCGCGATGATCACGCTGCTCGCGGCGAGCAACCTCCGCAAAGCGCTTCTCTCCGGCGTGACGACCCTGCGCGACACCGGCTCGGTGAACGACATCATGTTCGACGTAAAACGCGGCGCACAAAAAGGACTCATCCCCGCACCGCGGCTGTTCGTCTCGGGGCGGTTGATCATCCCCACCGGCGGGCATTGTCACAACCTGGCGGGGTTGACGAACCAGGCTGATGGTCCGGTTGAATTTCGGCGCGCCGTCCGCGAGGAGATCCGCGCCGGCGCGGACTTCATCAAGCTCGCCAACGACAAACAGGATTTGACCCAGGAAGAACTAAACGCCGCCGTGGATGAAGCCCATCGTCTCGGCAAAAAAGTCGCGTGTCACACCATCTGGGCGCCGTCACAGCGCATGGCCATCGAAGCGGGCGCGGACACTTTTGAGCATGGGACTCCCTCGCCGGAGGAAATTGATCTCGCCGCGAAAAAAGGAATCGCATGGACTCCAACGATCAACATGTCGGTGGAATACCTGAAATGGTACGAACAGCAATCGCGTCACGCGGACCCCAAAACGGCTGAGGCCGCACGGAAGGGATACGCCAACCAATCGCGCTACCTCGAACAAAAACACGCCTCGATGGAATATGCGCTCAAAGCCGGTCTGCGAATCGTGACCGGCACGGACAGCTTCATGCGCGATGTTCGTTTCGACGCCGTGCCAGACGAAATACGCCGGTTCGTTGAATACGGATGTACGCCCATGCAAGCCATTCAAGCGGCAACGCTTTGGGCGGCGCAATCCATGGACTGGCCGGACATTGGCGCGCTTCAACCAGGCAAGGTCGCCGATATCATAGCGGTGAGCGGCGACCCTCTGGCTGACAATCGCGCGATGGACACGATCGTCATGGTGATGCTCGAAGGCAAAGTTGCCAACTATCAACAAACCACTACAATATCCAGGGAGTGACAAAAACCGGGCTAAAATACGAGCATGCTGAAATAGACTGGACTTCTCACTTTGTTGGTTTAAACATCGAGAGACCAATCCTGAAATGCGTTCTTAGGGTTAGCCTTTTACCTGTTGTTGAGCAAGAAAAATCTATCCGATTGTGTCCATCCCTGCCCTTGCGGCTGGTACGGCGACCCGATCAAACCGTGCACCCCGTTCGGGCCGCGAGCCCGACGGGGCGAGACGGCCTGTGCGCCCGCGGCCATCACAAAATACCAAAAACGAATCTCAGGCCCACTGTTGGATCGCATTGACATCCACGTGGAGGTCCCGCGCGTGGATTATGAAAAACTATCGAAGGATCGGTTGGGGGAATCGTCCGCGGAGATTCGCCAGCGCGTGGAATCCGCCCGGCAGGTCCAGCGCGAGCGCTTTGCGGAGTCGTCTGCCATCGCCTGCTCCGCTTTTCTGATAATTTCCAGCGAGCTGACGTTGAACTGCGGATACGACGGCAACCAGCCCATCCGCACAGCGCGGATGTTTGCATCGAGCGTGTGCTCTTGAGTCATGTCACGGTGAGATTCAGTTTCAGGTCGAGAAACAGGTTGAGGTTCCGTATAGGTGCGCTCGTATCGCCACTGATCGCTGTTGATGTAATGGAACGAAGGCGAGTTCATTTGGCGCGGCGGCTTCTGCCAATCCAACGCAAAAGCGATCGAAGCCCACGGCGCCATCGGAGCCAGTTTCTCCTGACCCACATAATGATTCAATCCGCCGCCGTTGCGACCTACGCAACCTGTGAGCATCAACGCGCCGATACAAGCGCGATAGATGAGATTGTTGTGATACCAGTGATTGACCCCCGCGCCGATGATGATCATGCACTTGCCTTCGGTCTTTTCGGCAGTGGTTGCCCACTCACGCGCAAATTGAATCACCGTCTGGCGGTCAATGCCCGTGTAGCGTTCCTGCCATGCGGGCGTGTATGAAAGATTTTCATCATCGTAACTGGCGGGATAATCGCCTTCAAGTCCGCGCCCCACACCGTATTGCGCCATCAACAAGTCATAGACCGTCGTTACAGCGACTTTGCCATTGGCAGTTTCGATATACCGCACGGGCACATTGCGCTGGAACGATTTGCCTTCGCCAAACTCAGCGAACGAAACAGACAACTGCTCTTCGCTCGAACCGAAGAAAGTAAGTTGTGGTTGAATCTCGCTTCCATCCAGACCGTCCTTCGGCTCCAGATTCCATTGCCCCTTCTGCTTCTGCCAGCGGAACCCGAGACTGCCCTGCGGCATACGCGGCGCGTTGCTGATTTCATCCCACACTAAAAATTTCCACTCGCCGTTTTCAACATCTTTGGTGCGTTCCACTTGTCCAGCCCGCACCATGCGACCAGGGACAAATTTTCCATCCACTTCATTGAGTTCAATCAGGAAGGGCGAGTCGGTGTAGCGCTTCATGTAATCAAGGAAGTATGGCGTGGGGTTCTGATAATGGAACTCGTTCATGATGACATGATTGACCGCCATCCAGAACGCGCCATCCTGCCCCGCATTGACGGGCACCCACCAATCGGCATACTTGGCAACCTGATTGAAATCGGGCGCAAACACAACCAACTTGGTCCCGTTGTGACGCGCCTCCGCGGCGAAATGTACATCGGGTGTGCGCGTCATGCTCATGTTCGATCCCACCGAAACGATATACTTCGAGTTGAACCAATCGGCGCTCTCCGCCACATCGGTCTGCTCGCCCCACGTCTCAGGGCTGGCAGGCGGCAGGTCACTGTACCAATCGTAGAAACTCATGCTCACCGCGCCGAGCATTTGCATCAAACGGCTTCCGCCCGCATAACTCAACATGGACATCGCAGGAATGGGCGAGAAGCCGATAATGCGGTCGGGTCCGTATTTTTTGATCGTATACATCGTGGACGCGGCGATGATCTCCGTCACTTCATCCCAGGATGTGCGACGGAACCCGCCCTTGCCGCGTGCCTGATGAAAGGACTTGCGCCCCGCTTCATTCTCAATGACGGCTGTCCACGCTTCGACAGGATCTTTGTGCGTCTCTTTGGCTTTTCTCCACAAATCCACCAGCACGCCGCGTATGTACGGGTGCTTCACACGGATCGGGCTGTACTGATACCACGAGAACGAAATCCCACGCTGACAACCGCGCGGCTCATACGGCGGCAGTCCGTTATTGAGGATGGGATAATCCAACGCCTGCAATTCCCAGGTGACGATACCGTCCTTGACGTAGATCATCCACGAGCAACTGCCTGTGCAGTTCACGCCATGCGTGCTTCTCACCACACGGTCGTGTTGCCAGCGGTTGCGGTAGAACTCCTCCCACTGACGGGCATGTGGGTTTGAAATCTCTTCGATCCAATTCATAACAACTCCTTTTCCGCTTTATTCACCAACGCTCTGCGGACACTGCGCAGACGATTGCGATAAACAAACCCAAGCACAACGGCGGCTCCGATCGTGAGCAGGATGCTGACGCCCAGCACCAACAATTCCTTGTCTGGTTCGGGCTCTCCATTTGAAGATTTCATGAAAGCGATCAAGTCAGCCTGTTCCCCTTCGGTCAGGGGATGTTGGGTGTAGATGGGTTCCATGACCGGCGATTTGAGCCATCGATTGTTCGAGAGGACCGAAGCAAGTTCGATGTCATTTCGTTCGCTGGATATATTGGTCAGATCGGGTCCCAATGCCCCGCCGCCAAGGATTCCATTCTCGCCCACGTTGTGACATCCCATGCACGGCGGACCTTCTTGTTCCAAATGAACATAGCCCATGAATAATTTCCGTCCGTGTTCAGTATCTCCATTAGCAATCGCTTCTGCGGATGCAGGGGCAGATTTCAATTCAGGAGCGACTCCACACCCGAACAGCAAAAATGTAAAACACGCGATTGCTAGAAGATATTTTCGCTCTTTCATTTTGTTACCTCTGTGTAGCATGTGTTTCGCAAACTCCTGTTTTATGATTCGTCGGACTTTGGCATATCCTGCGCCTCGGCGATGCAGGTGCGAATGGCCTTAAGCAGGTTATCGCCTCGGGCAGGTAGAGTGTACGTAGAATGGATTCGAAATATCTTCTCGTTCAAGGCAGTCCGTATCACGGAGATTTCTGGGTGTCCTTCGATGATGGTCTTGGTCAACTCCGCTGTGGTTTCGTTTTGCAGATTCTCATCAACAATGACGATCACAGATGGATTTATCTCAGTCAACCGCTCGCAAATATCCTGATCGCCCAGATTCCATGGACCAACCAACTCCACTTCTTTTTCTGCGCGAAGGATCGTCTCCATGCTTTCGCCGAAGAGGTGTTGGGAGCTGATCAACAATACGCGATGGTTAGACATGATTGATATGTGACAAATTGAACAAAGTATGATTCAAGGATACTGGAAACAAGACTGTACTCCCATCCTCCCCCATCCTGCCTTTGGAATGAAAAAAGAGTGATTTGATAACCACTCTTTTATAAAAAGAATTAGTTCTTCTGATCGCCTTCCAGCATTGCGAGTGGCGCCAAGGCGCCACGAAGCAATCCCCGCGCAATCGCTCGGCGTGGAACCCTATCGCGAAGACGGCATTCGCGGCGTGGAGATCGCCTCGGTCATGTTTGCGTGTCTAGATCCTGAAGATAACACCTGGCATTACCCCGCGTTGGAATTATTGCGATTGACAATTCCACGCCGCGTGTACACGCAGAGTCATATTGATTATGTTGCAGACACGCTTGCAAAGATCAAATCACGCGCAGAGCAACTGAAAGGTTTCAAGTTGACGTATGCTCCAGAACTGCTGAGGCATTTCACGGCGAGGTTCGAGCCGTTATAACCGAACAGGAGTAATGGAATTTCCATTGCTCCTGTTGAATTAGGTTGGAAGGCGTCGCGTTACGGCTCGGCCGTCAAATACGCGTACAGCGCGGCGAGGTCGTCGTCGGTCATGTGCGAGGCGAATTGCCAGGGCATGGCGGGGCTGAAGGCGGTTCCATTGGGGCGGATGCCCGTCCGAAACGACTGGATAAATTCTTCGAGAGTCAGCGTGCCGACGAAGGGACGCGGGTTCGGGACGGCGGGGGCGACCGAAGAGGCGGGCGTCCCCGTCACATCCGGGCCGTGACAGCCGCGGCATTCGCCGAAGGTGGCGACGTATTTGCCATATTCGGGAGTTGCGCCAGCGGGCGGCGCGTCAATCGAATCGGCGGCGGGCGCGGGCATGGGGAACATCCCCGACCCCATGATGGCAATGCCGAGGAAGTTGAGTTTGTCGCCCGTTGGCGCGGGGGAGGTTTCGGCGGGGAGACTCCGCAGGTAGGCGATGACCGCTTCGATATCGTCGTCGCTCAATTCGCGGTACGGGAGCATGGACATGAACAGCAGCAGATTGCCATCCTTGTCCACGCCGTGGCGGATGGCGCGGAAGATTTCGCCGTCGGTGTAGCCCGCGAGTTTGCCGCCAGGGGTGAGGTTCTCGGTGGAGACCTGACCCATGAAGCCGAAGCCTTCGTCTGCCGCCATGTTCCAGCCGCCTGCGAGTGGAAGCGCATGATCCACGCCGTGGCAACCGACACAGCCGATGTTGGCGATGTACTCGCCGCGTGCAATCTGCTCGGGCGTGGAATCCACTTTGAGGTCGGGGGCGGAAGCGGCGCTCGGCGAGTAGACGGTCATCATTTTCTTGATCCCAAAGAACGAGACGGCGGCGAAGACCAGGGTGAGCAGTCCCGCGCCCAGCCCGCCGAGAATCTTGACCCACATCCGCTGGGCTTTGACCGCGCGGTAGGTGAGGCGTCCGAAGAAAAAGGTGATGGCAAGAACGATGAGTAGAACGAGCAGGTTTACGAACATGTGAAATTCTCCTTTGGTGACATTTTTGTACCGCAAGATTCATCTTGCGTTTCCTCAGGGGCAAAATGAATTTTGCGCCTGAGGTGGATCAAATACCTTCCGAACCAAGAACCTTCTTGGACAAACTGTACACAACCAGCACAATCCCGCCCGCGAGCAGACCGACGAGCGCCGCCAGCCCGCACAGGATCGCGCCGAGAAATTCGGAAACCTTCTTCATGCCGTCTCTCCTTTGGCGAAAAGAACCCGTCCCAGCCAGATGCTCCAGATGGGAAGGAGGATCAGCCAGCCCAGGGCGCTGACCTGAGCAATGTTCTCCATCAAGGATGCGTCGGCTGGAGAATCAATGCGATTCAAGATTCCTGGAATGTTCAGAAAGCCAAGCGCCATGATCCCGCCCGCGATCTGTCCGAGGAGGGTCAGTCCGCGCGGCAATAGGTCGGAGAGGCGGGCAAGACGATTGAAGGAATAGAGCCACGCGCCAAGCAGGGCAAAACCCAAACCCATGAACAATCCCGCCAGGAAGTAGCCCGTGACTTTGAAAATGACGAACGCCGAGCCGATGGATGTAACCAAACCGCCAACGATGGCGACCGCCAACATCGCCTGGCTCAGTTTGGGCGACTGGGGACGAAACATGGGATTCAACATCCATGCCAGCGCCGCGGACAGAAGCGCTTCCAGGGCGATGGACAGGTCGTTGAGCGGTCCCCAAAAGCCACCAACGCTGAAGAACAGGGCAATGGCGATAAACCCGACGAGAGTTACCATGCCGATCGCGACTGTCAAATTACGGATTGCGCGTGAGGGAAGATTTTCCATTGAGACTATCCTTCCAGCGCCTTCTTCAAGGCTTGCATGGTGTCGTCCATTTGCTTGTCCATCTGGCTTTTCATCATGCCTTCGGCGAGTTTGAACAAGCCGCTGAATTCGCCTTCCCCGAAGATGGTCACGAGCGTGCCGCCGCCCTCCGCTTTAAACGAGAACCCGCCATGCATGGAGACGGGCGCGTCCACGGTTTTGTATTCATAGCGCGCGGGCGGATCCCAGATGGTGACCTCGGATTTCATCTCCATTTTTTGCCCGATGAATTTCGAGACGAACATGTACTGTGTCCCGACGCGCGTCGCGCCTTCGGTCAGGATTTTGGATTCGACGAATCCGACCATCCATTTGGAGGCGTTGCTGAAGTCGGTGGCGAAGGCAAATGCCTTCTCAGGCGTGCAATTGACGTGGATTGATTTTTCGAGTTTCATGAGATTTCTCCTTTTTGATGTGTGTTTTTCAAATTCGACGTTAGAGAACGTCGCCTACGCGTTTCGCAACCAGATACGTCCAAGCCAAATCAACCAAACTACATTCAACATGTAGAGCGAACCGCCGATCCAGACGAGGGGGTGATTCTCCGCAATAATGCTGGATGCGCTTGCCAATGCCCCGCCCGCGTTGGCGATCACGCCGACGATGGTCAGCCCGTTTGGCAGTGACTGTTCCCGCCGCGCCTGCCAGTTATAGATAAGATAGACGAGGGAGAGAATGGCTGTTGACAGGATGGCGGAAACGGGCGTGGACTCGAAGACTCCCGCGTCGGCGATGTACAGAATCTGCACGGTCGCCATATACAAGGCTGCCAGAATCCCAATCGTCAACTGCGCGGGGCGGGGTCGCGCCATGCTTTTATCCAACCCTGCCAGGACGAGCGGATGTAACAGGTACATCAACGCAGTGGCAAGATCGTTGGGTATTTTCACCTTGTCCCAGCCCGCGTTGACGCCGATGCCAAACGTGACGATGGTGAGCAGGGTGAGGATGGCAACAGTCAACGCAGACCAGCCCGCGAGACGGAAGGAGTTTGTGTTCATTGAGATTCTCCTTTTGTGTTTCGCAACCAGATACGTCCAAGCCAGAAAGCCCAGACGATATATGCGATGACAGCCGCCAAACCACCGATGTAGGTCAGCGGATGATTCTGCCCGCCAATGATGAAACCCATGATCGTCAACACGTACCCTGCTCCCGCAACGATTCCCCATATCGCCAATTTTCGTGAGAATGATTTATGGGTGTAGGCAAAGGCGTTGAATGCGATCAACGATAGTCCCACCACACCATACGCGAACGGAACAGGGACGGCTGTTTGCTCGTATGTGATGACTTTGAATACCAGCAAAGCCTGGAGAATCGCCGCAACCAACATTGCGATAATTCCAATGACGAGCGCTCCCAGGCTTGCGGCGGAAGCGTGGGAACGAAGCAGTTGATATAGCGCAAACAGAATCGGGATAATCGCCAGCGAGCCAATGACGGAGATCGCGTCATTGATGACTCCAAACAGACCGCCGACCATGAAGAAGCCGATGATCGTTACGAAACCGAGGAATGTGGCAATCGCGCTCAGAATGGCAGACCAGCCCGCGAGACGATAGGGGTTTGTGTTCATTGAGATTCTCTTTTTTGTATTTCATTCACCGACGCCGATCACCCGAGCGCCATCGTGACGACGGTAATCACCAGCAATACTGCACCCCACAACCCGGCCTGGCCAAGCCGTTTTTGCAACGCTTGTAATTGCGCGAGTTGCTCCGGCCTGGGCGGCCCGCCCGCCGATTGCATTTCCTTCGACAAGGCTTCCATGCGCGCGGCAGTCGGCGCGGTGACCGTGCCGCCAAGGATCGCCGCGGCGATGCCAGTCATCGCGCCAATCGTAATGATTGAACCTGACGAGGTGAAGACCCAGGCAGACTGCAAGCCGCCTGTCTTAATCCAATAGATTGCGATCCCGGGGAGTGTCGTCAGAATTGCGGAAAGCGAAATGGTTTTCGACATGCCTCGTTTACCGAGAACAAACTGGACAAACTTGCCGCCTTCGGGTCCGATTGCGCGCGCGGCGGGCATCAAGAAGGCTGTCGTCACAACTGCCGCGCCAACCCAGAAGGTGCCGGCGAGGATGTGAATAAATCGAAGTACGATATAAAGGATGTTCATTTTGATGTTTCTCCTTTTCGAGTCATAAGATAGACTGCTTCGCCGCCGATGTATCCGCTTGGGAAAGTTCGTTCGACGAGTTTCTCGATGGCAAAATACGGACTGAAGTCGGCTTCCACTTCGCCGGGTTGCATCGGTTGCATTCCGCCAATCAGCCGATGAAGCGATTTCTCCCACCAACGCAGAGACCATTGATGGACGTAGATAATGAAGCGGCTATGGGCGTGAGTCAACGGCAAAACATTGCGGAGATACGCCTGTCGGTCAGGCTGGGTTAAGTCGTCGTACACGCCCCAATCCACAAGGAAGTCGAATGATCCGTGGACGCGCTTCAAATCGGTCAGGTCATCCTCGATCCAGTTGACCGTGACGCCCGCGGCCGCGCCGCGCTGTTGGCAAAGGGCGATAGCGGCTGACGAGTAGTCCGTTCCCCTTACATCGAATCCGCGCTGCGCCAGAAAGATCGCGTTGCTCGCTGTGCCGCAACCCAGGTCAATTGCTTTGCAGGGCTTGATGCGTCCGCTTTCCACGGCTTCCACCAGTTCCTTGCGCGGACCGAGGTCCCAGGGCGCGCGGGCGTAACGGTAGATCCATTCATAGAAGAGTTTCATGACGTAATCTCTTGTCTTATTTTAGGGCTTCCGCTTTCGAACTGCGTTTCAAGTACATTCCGATTGCCGCGAGGGCGATCAATCCGCTGAGAAAGGTTGCCCAATGCGAAAGGGTGTTTGGAACCCACACGCCCTGGCACGGCGACGGGCAGAAGATAAGCGCGTCGCTGATTCCGCCGAGCGTGGGAATCACGCTTGCCAACGCCGCCGCGATCAATCCGCGCGGGTTGCCGCGCGCCGCCGTCAGCAGGCCCCATTCCCAAGCGATGTTGATGGCAAGGAGCGCGACCAGCGCCATCATCAGCGCGCTTGTTCCCCATTTCTTGTCAACCACAATCAGAGCCAGCGCCGCGTAGGGCTGGAAGATCAAGTGCGCGATCGCGCTCAGGGTTATGACACGGTTCAGGTTCATGGTTTATCCCTTTCGTTCAAATATTCATGCGGACTTCCGGAACAGGCTGGCTGTCATCTTGGATGCAGAATGATCACGGGCATTGTTCGGTCGGTAAACGTTTCATACGATTTGAAGATCGGCTGCTCTTTTGTGAGTATGAGCCACAAGCGGGCGCGCTCCTCCTCGCTGGCCTCGCGCGCTACAACCGCCTCGGTCATGTCCCGAACCTGCACTGTCGCTTCGGGACATGATTTCAAATTGAGGTACCAAAGTGGAGGCTTATCAGCGCCCGAGTTTGAAGCCACGATGACAAAATCGGCTCCATCCTGGTAATACATCAACGGATGCGTGCGTTGGATTCCGCTCTTGCGCCCCGTTGAAGTCAGCAAAAGCACATTGAGATTACCCCCAGGCATTTTGTTGCCGAATGCGCCGCCAGTGAGTTTGTACAACAGGCGATGTAAACGATAAGGCGTAAATTTGCTAAATCTCGCAGAAAATTCTGTGAATATATTTTTGCTTGGCTGAGCCATTTCATTTCTCCTTTTGCAAGAAAAACGTTGAGTCGTCTTCGGACGAATCCTTCATCCACTTTTCGAGAAACGCGGTGAGTTCTTCCAATTTCTTGAATCCGATACGCGCCTCCTTTTGCGAGCCCTGCAAACTGAACCGCCTCGATCAGCCCGGGCCGACTACCGCGTACATCTGGAATGGGG
>VGNF01000051.1 GCA_016866195.1 Chloroflexota bacterium
CATCGTCATAGATGTCCATATCGAAATTACCGCTTTGTTCGATGCCTCCATCCTCGGAGGATGCCCAAAGAACGCTGCCTTCCACAACGCTCAGGCTGGTGCGGATGCCGATCTTTTGCAGGGCTTCGGCGATGTATTGCTGGGTCAAGTTGAGGGCTTCTCCGTATTCGGCGTAGGTGATGAATTCCATCTCCATCTTGTAGCCCTCGGGCGCGCCGGTGGTGCAGCCGTTGCACTCCCGGATGCCGTCTCCGTCGGAATCCGTCCAACCGGAGGATTCGAGTAAAGCCTTGGCGCCCTCCAGGTCGAATTTCGGCCTCGGGACCTCGCACTGGTAGGGCGGGCGGAAGAACTCGGTCCAGGACGGTTCCGCGAATCCGAGGAAGAATTCCTTCGAAATGGTGTCCACATCGATCGCCATGCGAATGGCGCGGCGGACGTTGATATCGGAAAGGATCGGGTGCGGTGTCTCTACCGGGTCGTTGGTTCCCCTGGCTGAGAGGTTGAAGTAGATGCGCATGACCCAGCGGTTGTAGGGACTCGGGCTGACCTCGACGTTCGGCTCATCCTGTAAATCTGCGATCATAGGTTCGGCCGTCCACATGTCCAGGTCCGCATCGCCGTTGATCAACATGGTCTTGCGGACCGCCTCATCGGGCACGATGCGCACGGTAATGGTGTCGATCGCGGGTTTTCCCTGCAGGTAGAATTTTTCGTTGCGCACAAAGGTCATGTGGTCCCCGTTGATCCATTCCTTCAAGATGTACGGACCGTTGCTCAGCGGATTTCGCCCGCAATCCCAGGCGGTGAATCCCTGCGAGGCGTCGCAGTAATGAGCCGGCCAGACCGCCACCTGTTCCCCTCCCAGCTGGGTCAGGTAGCCCGGGTAGACAGAGTTGTAGTGGATGGTGAAGGCATAGTCGTCCACCTTCTCCACGCTGTCCACGTACTCGATGCCCGGAATCCCCGCCCCGGTTTCCGGGTTCATGATGGCATCGAAGGTGAAGACCACATCATTGACCGTGACCGGGGTTCCGTCTGCCCAATGAACATCCTGCCGCATCTTCCAGGTCACATTCATCGTCCAGTCGTCTTCATTTACGACCACCCCGCCGTTTTCCTGCGTGGGAAGACCAGCCGCCAGTTCTGGGAATATATTCCCTTGCGGATCGACATCGGTCAGGCCGAGCATCACCAGCTCCATAACCAGGTAATCGAAACCTGCATCTGCAATCGCGGGATTGAAGGAGGGCGGATCCTCGGCGATGACGATCACCATCCCCTTTTCCAGCGCCTGTGGAACGGATGGCTGGCAGGCGATAAGGCTGATTAACAAAATTCCCACGATGAGCGTAGGGGGAACCATTTTGAGCATCTTCGACATGATCTTCTCCTGTAGAGTGGATTATTGGCCGAAGGAATGGATTCTTGCATGTTCGATTATGTCACAAAATCCATTCGGAGTCACGTGATATTCATCCCTAAGTGGTCTGAATTCTTCTCCATACACCTGATCATTTGACTTGGTAATCCCTCGGCTTTACAAGGAGTGTGCCCCATGCTACACTCCCGACCTGTATGCGTACCGTCTTTTGGGAATCCGGGGGACTCAAGCTGATCGATCAGCGACTCTTGCCGGCGAGGCTTGAAGTAATGACCTGCACCGATCACGGTTCCGTTGCGCAGGCGATCCGCGAGATGGTCGTTCGCGGGGCACCGGCCATTGGAGCCGCGGCGGCGTTCGGTCTCGCCCTGGCAGGATTTAATTCCAAAAGTTCTTCGGTCCAAGATTTGGTCGCGGACTTGCAGGCGGCCGGGGAGGAATTGAAGGCCTCCCGCCCTACCGCGGTGAACCTGGCCTGGGCCGTGGACCGCATCTTGAACTTCGTGCGAAGCTTCGAGGGTGCCGCTCAGGATCTGCGGCAGGAAATCCTCGAGCATGCCCAGCGCATTGCGGATGAGGATGTCCGGATCAACAAACGCATGGCGGAACACGGCGCAAGCCTCATCGAAGACGGGGATGTGATCATTCATCATTGCAATACGGGCGCGCTGGCTACGGTGGATTGGGGAACCGCCCTGGGTGTCATCCGCACGGCGCACGAGCAGGGCAAGCGAATTCACGTTCTCGTGGATGAGACCCGTCCGCGCCTGCAAGGCAGCCGCTTGACCGCCTGGGAACTTGAACAGTATGGCATTCCTTATGAGATCATCAGCGATAACATGGCAGGCTACTTTCTCCAAACTAGCGTGGCGAAAAAATGCTTCGTCGGTTCGGATCGCACAGCGGCTAATGGAGACGTGGCGAACAAGGTTGGCACTTACATGCTTGCGCTTGCCGCGTATGACAACCACGTCCCGTTCTATGCGGTCGTTCCCACCTCCACCATTGACCTTTCACTCTCGAGCGGAGATGGGATTCCGATCGAGGAACGCGACCCGGGCGAGGTGCTGGGACTGGAATTCATGGGCGAACGCGTTGCCCCCAAAAAGGCCAGAGCACGCAATGTTGCCTTCGATGTGACTCCAGCCCGCCTTGTGACAGCCATCGTCACCGAAAAGGGTGTGATCCACCCGCCCTATGAAGAAAACATAAAACAAACCTTGCTTGGAAACTAAAAACAATGTATCTCTTTCAATCACCACCTTTTACAAACTATGACCTCCGTTTCACACTGGCCGGGATCCCCGTTCGTGTTCATCCGTTGTTCTGGCTGGTGGCTGTATTTCTCGGCGCCTCGAGCGATTTGCTGCAGCTGCCGATCTGGGTTTTGGTCGTTTTCCTGTCCATTTTGATTCACGAATTGGGTCATGCTCTGGCTTTTCGTTATTATGGACAGCGATCCCAGATCGTGCTTCACTTTGCCGGCGGGCTGACAATACCCGAACCGTCCCCCTGGGGTGTGGCGACCACGAGCCGTTCACCGGGTTCGCTGGGACAGATGTTTCTCTCCCTTGCAGGTCCGCTGGCAGGATTTACCTTTGCCGCCCTGGTGGTTGCCGGGGTAACGATTTCAGGAGGGTTGGTGCTGACGAACTGGCTGTTTGGATTCATTCCCCTGCCTCTGACGACGATCCTGCCCTATGGGGGAAGGATATTGAATCTCCTTGTCTCGATGCTGCTGTGGGTCAACGTGTTTTGGGGATTGATTAATCTCATGCCGGTATTTCCATTGGATGGAGGAAATGTCGCTCGCAGCCTGTTTGTCCATTACGATCCGGTGGATGGAATGCGCAAGTCTCTCTGGCTGTCCGTCGTTGCCGGGGGTCTGCTCGCGCTGGTGGGATTAATCGCACTCCGAAGCGTATACATGGCGATCCTCTTCGGGTTGCTAGCTTTTCAAAGCTATCAAGCCATCCAGGGTCGCTATTGATCTCACCCTGGCATGAAATTCTAGACAAGACGCCCATCCCGTGTTAAACTCAGCCCGCTTTCACTGGCGCTCTCTCGCGAGAGCGCATTTTTCTGCGTAAGCAGCAAGACCATTCTATACACCAGGGATTTCATGTGGATATTCTCATCACCGGCTCGGTCGCCTTTGATTACCTGATGACCTTCCCAGGACTGTTCGAGGAGCAGTTCCTGCCCGAGAGGTTGAAATCCATCAGCCTGTCCTTTCTGGTGGATTCCATGTCCAAACAGCGCGGGGGCATTGCTCCCAACATCGCCTACACCATGGCCCTGCTTGGACAGCGCCCGCGCGTGATGGCAACGGTGGGGGAGGATTTTGAGGAATACGGCAGGTGGCTGGAATCCACAGGTGTGGATACGAGCCTGATGAAGGTTGTCCCGGGTTTGTTCACCGCCTCCTTTTTTGCGACCACGGACAGGAGTTCCGCACAGATCGCCTCGTTCTATCCCGGCGCGATGGGGGAGGCAGCTTCGCAATCGCTGAACGACTTGAAGAGGAAGCCGGACCTTGTGATCGTTTCACCCAACTCCCCACAGGCGATGATGAAATTCCCGGCGGAGTGCCGCGAGCTCTCGATCAAATACCTGTATGATCCAAGTCAGCAGGTTCTGCGTCTGGAGGGACATGAACTGGCGCGGGACATGGAGGGTGCTCATTTCCTGTTTTGCAACGATTACGAGTTCGGACTGATCTCGAAGAAAACCGGTTGGGATCTCAAACAGATGCTCGATCATGTGCAGATCGTCGTCGTCACGCGCGGCAAGGATGGGGCGGACCTCTACACAAATCATGAGCAGGTTCATATCCCGACCGTTCCAGAGGAGAAAATCGTCGATCCGACGGGTGTTGGCGATGCCTTTCGCGGCGGTTTCCTGACCGGGTATGCGCTCGGGCTGGATTGGAAGTTGTGCGGAGAGATCGGATCCCTGGCTGCCGTGTACTGCCTCGAACAGCGCGGTCCGCAGGGACATGCCTATACCCGTCCGGAATTCGTCGATCGGTTTCGAAGGCACTTTGAAGACGGATCCAAACTGGATATTCTGCTGAAGTAATCCATCCGACCAATTGATCGAACTTGAATTCAAGAGGAGCAATATGAGCAATTACGACATAAAAGACATCAACCAGTCTGAAGGTGGACGGCGGCGAATCGATTGGGCGGAGCGGGAGATGCCCGTACTGCGCATGATCCGTGACAGATTCAAGAAGGAAAAACCGCTCAAGGGCTTGCGCGTCTCGGCCTGCCTGCACGTCACCACGGAAACGGCAAACCTGATGCGCACCCTGCAGGAGGGCGGGGCGGATATCGTCCTGACCGCCTCCAATCCGCTCTCGACCCAGGATGATGTGGCGGCGGCGCTGGTCAATCAATACGAGATCCCCACCTTTGCGGTCAAGGGCGAGGACAATGTCACCTATTACAAACATATCCGCGCCGCGCTCCAACACAAACCGCACATGACCATGGACGATGGAGCCGACCTGGTTTCGTCCTTGTTTTTCATTGAAATGGGGCGCTTCGAGAAATTGGAGCCTTCCCTGGGGGCATGGGCAAAAAGCCTGTCCGGACCGGAACGCAAGGACCTGCTCAAAGGCGTGATCGGTGGGATGGAGGAAACAACCACCGGCGTGATCCGCCTCAAGGCGATGGAAAGGGACAATATCTTGAAGTTCCCGATCATCGCTGTGAACGATGCCCAGACCAAGCATTTCTTCGACAACCGCTACGGGACCGGACAATCCACAGTGGACGGGATCATCCGCGCCACGAACGTCCTGCTGGCCGGCAAGGTCTTTGTGGTGGCTGGGTACGGCTGGTGTGGGCGCGGCCTCGCCTCGCGTGTGCGCGGCATGGGTGCGCAGGTCGTCGTAACCGAGGTGGATCCGCTCAAGGCACTGGAAGCTGTGATGGACGGGTATCAGGTGATGCCCATGCTTGACGCCGCCAGGGTCGGCGATGTGTTCTGCACGGTGACCGGGGATATCAACGTGATCGATGGCAGGCATTTCGAGGTCATGAAGGATGGCGCGATCGTGGCGAATTCCGGCCACTTCAATGTGGAAATCAACATCCCCGCCCTTGAGAAAATGTGCAAGGACAAGCCAAACCTGGTGAGACCGTTCGTTGATCAATACACCACAAAGGATGGGCGCAAGGTCAACATCCTTGGCGAAGGGCGCTTGATCAACCTGGCCTCTGCCGAGGGGCACCCGGCCTCCGTGATGGACATGTCCTTCGCCAATCAGGCCCTTGCCGCGGAGTTCATGGCGAAGAACGCCGATAAGCTCGAAAAAAAGGTGTATTCCGTGCCGCAGGAGATCGACAGCGAGATCGCGCGCCTCAAATTGGAGGCGATGGGGGTGAAGATCGACAAGCTCACGGACGAGCAGCTGAAATATCTGAGCTCGTGGGAAGAGGGAACGTAATCCCCGACACATCGGAAGTCCTTGCGGCTTCCGATGGTTTTTTCTACACGGCTGGGTGTGTGTCGTATAATTTTCCCGGCCCCATGATCCCCAAGAAGATCCCGGAGGATGAACCCATGCATAGAATTAATCCGAAGGTGGCATTGATACCTATCCTGCTCGGTGGATTGACGGCTTGTGGTCCTACACCGTTGATCGCCGCGACGCCTCCCGAGTTGGGCGACATGAAAACGGCTGCGTCTGATTTGATGACGATGGTATATGTTCCTGCCGGTGAATTCCTGATGGGGAGCGAGAAGGGAACGGATGAACGGCCGGTCCATGCGGTGTTTCTCGATGGGTATTGGTTGGATCAGACCGAGATTACAATCGCAATGTACACCAAATGCATGCAGGCAGGGGGTTGTTCGCCGCCTGCTTCAAGGGCATACCTTGATGATCCTCAATATGCAAACCATCCGGTGGTATTCGTTTCCTGGGTACATGCAACGGATTACTGTTCCTGGGCCGGACGCCGCCTGCCCACCGAGGCAGAATGGGAAAAAGCGGCGAGTTGGGATCCGGCTGCGAAGCTTCCGCAGGTATACCCATGGGGAAATGAATTCGATTGTGTGAAAGGCAACTACGACGACGAGGTCGAGCTGGATGCCTCGCTCATGCCGGATACGGATATTGGCTGTGATGGCCATGCGCGCAGCGCGCCGGTTGGGAGTTATCCGCAGGGTGCCAGCCCTTATGGGGTATTGGACATGGGGGGCAACGTCTGGGAATGGGTGAACGATGCATTCCTCGAGGTCGATCCGATCAACCCATCCTTGAAGAATTATTACGAGACTTCACCCTACGAAAATCCACAGGGGGTTGATCCGTCGCTTACGGAGTATCGCGCCATGCGCGGCGGTTCGTGGAATCTGACCTTCGGATACGGCCGGGCAGCGTATCGTTTGTGGTTCGGGCTGGATGATGCCTATGACGGAATTGGATTTCGCTGTGCCTTGAGCGAGAATCCTTGAGTGGGTTAGCTGGATTTTCCTTTCGCCTGGTTCTCGCATAACGACAGCCATTCCTCGATGTGAACCGTTTCTGCCCGGCGTTTGGGGTCTATGCCGGCTTGCGTAAGCAGCTTCTCGGTTGTGACGGGGGGGAGATGCAGCCCGGCGGACAGCGAATTACGCAGGGTCTTTCTCTTCTGACCGAATCCCGCCTTGATCAATTGGAAGAAGGCTGTACGATGCTCCAGTGGAATCCTCGGTTCCGAGTAAACCTCAACTCGTAGGATTGCCGAATCAACTTTGGGTACTGGGTGAAACGCCGCCGCTGGAACGACCTCTTCGATGCGCGGCTCACCGTAGATCTGAACGCTCAAGGCCAGCAGGCTGTAATCCCCGGGACCGGCGCAGATTCGCTCGGCAACCTCTTTTTGAACGGTCAGCACCAGGCGGCGGGGGGGCGATTGGCTTTCCAATAAGCGACGAAAGATAGCCGAGGTGATGTGATAGGGGATGTTGGCAACGACCAGGTAGCCCGGCTGTTCGACCCATTCTACGAGGTCGAGGTCCAGGATGTCTGCATTCACCAGGTGAATATTCGGGTACGGTTCCAGAACCCATCGCAGAGGTTCGATCAGGTCCGCGTCGAGTTCGACCGCAACCACACGGCGCGCGGCGGCAGCCAGGTAACGCGTCAGGCTGCCCACGCCGGGTCCGATCTCGAGCACGGTGTCGTCCCGTGAAATCCCCGCGGCGCGAAAGATGCGTTCGAGCGCGCGAGGATCCTGCAGGAAGTTTTGCCCGAGCTTCTTCTCCGGCCTCAGACCGAACCGTTTAAGCACCGCGACTGGATTCAGCGGGGGGATATTGGAAGTGTCATTCACTCGCAGATGACTTCCGTTTCCTCATCCTCTGCTGGATTGGTTGTGACAGGGGAGGGCCAGGTGCCTGAGTGAAAGCGGGAGACATATTCCCGCATGACGGCGTTATCCACATCCCAAATGAACACCTCCTTGTCGAACACGGGATCGAAAATGCGCGTGCTCTTGAACAGTTCCTGTGGAAAGGCGGCAAAGCCGATATTGCCAGGGGGAATCTGGGAGGCCAGGCAGGCCAACTGGCTGAGTTGTTCCGGAGACAGGTCCGTCAGGATGTTGTCCTGGAAGGAGGCGACCAGATCCGGAATTTGGGTGATCACCGTCGGACTGGTGATCTTCTTCCTGATCGCGCACAATACCAGGTTCTGATTATCCACGCGGGCGAATACCCCTTCGTTGCGCCTGCGCGCAACCTTGAGTGCCTGATCGCCGTTCAGGTGATGCACTCCCATCGGCAGGCCGGTGTTGTCCGCGTACGTTGGACTGGAGACCTTCAGATCGATCCCGTCCAGCGCGTTGACGACATGCACAAATGTGCGCATGTTCACCGAGATGTAATGGTCGATCACGACCCCAAAGTTGCGGTTCAGGGTGAGCGCCAGCAAGCCTGGCCCGGCGCTTGGATCATCCCAATATCCAAATCCATCGCCGGGTTGTCCGTAGAGATACGACTGATTCAATTTCTCGTGATCCTGGCCGTCGAGGTTGTCGGCGATGTAGGGAATCTCCACCCACAAGTCGCGCGGGAATTCGAGCACGGTGACCCGGCGAAAGGCGTAATCGATCCGCACCACGCGGATCACATCCGCCAGACCGTACTCGTAATTATCGACTCGCGAATCCGCACCGATGACAAGCAAATTGATCACTCCCACACCGCCGCAGATCGGAGTCGGTGTGTTCGTGGAGGTGGTCTCCATGGTGGGAGCGAGGGTGACGGCTCCGATGGAACTGTCCGGTGTGCCGCGCGTCGGCGTCCAGGTGGCTGGCAATGCAAGCGGCGTAAATTGCTGCGGGATGGAAGGTCCCAATGGCTGCTGCGCGTAGGATTGATACACTTGAAGTCCGGTGTATGCCACGAATGCAACCAGGGCGCACGCGACCACGGAGAGAAAGCCGATGATGATCTTCTGGGTGGGATTCATGGATTACTTGAGAAAGTAGGGGATCTCTGCCGGGGCGGGCGCGAGAAAGTATACGGTCACCCAGCCGGTCATATCCACGATTTGACCTTCATCAAATCCAAGGTCGATCCAACGCGTCCGCGGAACCCCGAGGGCGGTTTCAATAATGGGCCCGCCGCCGGTATCGCCGATCGTCGCAACACCGTATCCCGGAATGAATACCCGCATTCCCGCCAGATAACTGTAAATGGAGTAATCGACCGCCACGATGCCCTTGCCAGCGGGTGCGCCGCTGGCGGTTCCGTAAGAACAGCCTCCAGTGCCCGATTGGCATGGGGAATAGACGGTCGCATACATCTCAAGCGCAAGCCAGTAATCGGAAGGAGTGCCTGCGCCGGACCCGGAGGTGAGCACCACTTGAGAACCGCTTGCAAGACGGCGCGTCTGTGGATCTCGGACCACGACCTTGTCCTCGACGATTCGGTCCACCTCTTTCCCGTCTTCGTAATGGACCCTAGTGCGGACCATTGGGGGCCCATTGATCCCGACTTGCAGGGTTTGCTGTTGACCGAAGGGGATATCCGGCGATTCGATCACTTCGGTGGCAAAAGAAATTTGTTCCCAGGTGGTTTTGACCTCCTCCTTGAGCTTGACCACCCGAATCTGTCCGTCCGGGGGCGGAGGGTCCTGTTCTGGTGGAGAGGAGAAATCAAGGCCGACGAGGGGAAAGCCAACTTCAGCAAGGACTTCTCCCACAGTCCCAGCTGCAGAGCGGACTTGGAGGATTTTTTCCCCGATGAAGATCGTCAATTCCCTTGCCGGCGTGATGGTGATGGTCATCGGTCCGGTAATGGGTGTGCTGGCCGGCGGATCGAGCTTGTCTGCGGATGTCAGCGGGACCCCCGCTTCGTATACCGCCATCCCCACATCCAGGGCGGAGGATCGGAGGTTCTCCTGCCCATTCGGTGAAATGATCGTCAAGGGAACGGCGGGACGGAGTTGGAGTTGAATATGGTCCATTGCCGGAAGTGTTCCATCAAGAGGGAAGAGGCTGCCGTTTACCAACGCCCTGTCGTGCGGGCTTGCGGGGATACCGGCTTCGGCAAATATTCGTTGAGGGATCCGTTCCCCCGAATCCACGCGGAGAGCCCGGTCATCAACCAGTATCGTGACCGAAAGGGATGGATGAGGCTGACAGGCAATCAAGCCGAATATCCATGCTAGTCCGAAGCTCCGCGCAAGTTTCATGGAATGATTATATACCGGTAATCTGTGAGGAGGTTCATGGTTGCTGAGAAATTGGGATTGAACTTTATAGGAAGTTCCTATACACTGTGCCCACATCAGATGCCAGAGATAAGGAGAAAACCATGAAAAGAATCTTGTTTACCTGTCTGTTGCTTGCCTTGTCAATTGTGTTGGCCGGTTGTGGTGAAAAAGGCTCCACGACAATCGACCTCATAATGACCGATTTCTTGTTCGAACCCTCGGAATTCACCGTACCGGCGGGCAAGGACATCACCGTCAATGCGACCAATAATGGGGCGGTTGAGCACGAGTTCGTCATTTTCAAACTGGGTACGGATGCCGGCCAGGAATTTGGCGATGAGGACGAGGAAAACATCTACTGGGAAGTGGAGGTCCTAGCCGGGGAGACGACAACTACAACTTTCACAGCCCCTTCCAAACCTGGAGAATATTTTGTGACCTGTGGAATTGAGGGACACCTCCTGGCGGGAATGGTGGGCAAGTTGACCGTGGTCGAGCCCTGATCCCTGTTCGATTTTTTCTCCCGCGTGCCATTGCCTGCTGGAGGTTTTTCTTTTAAGCGACCAACTTCGGATAAAATCCGATCATGGACGTCATTACGAGTCTCTCCAATCCGCTCGTAAAGCAGATTCGCGCCTTGCGTCAGAAAAAAGCCAGGGCCCGGAGCGGAACCTTCCTGGTGGAGGGGATTCACCATGTGGGGGAGGCGATTGAAGCGGGCTGGGAAGCGCAGACCGTCGTCCACGCTCCGGAGTTATTGTCAAGCACATTTGGCAAGAAACTGCTGCATCAGGCCTCCGGATCCAATATCCATGTTCAATCCGTTTCGGCGCTGGTGATGGAATCCCTGGCGGATAAGGAGAATCCTCAAGGATTGCTGGCTGTCTTTCGACAGCGCAAATTCCATTTTTCCGATTTGAGATCCGTGAAGCGCGCGGTCGCGTTGGTGGCGCCACAGGATCCTGGAAACGTCGGTGCGATCCTGCGAACGATGGATGCAGTGAAGGCCGATGCGCTGTTCGTTCTCGACGGGGGAGTGGAATTGTTCCATCCCGGCGTGGTGCGATCCAGCATGGGTTCCTTGTTCTGGAAACCGGTTGTCCAATGCAACTTCGGTGAATTTCATCAATGGGCTCGCGAGGGTGGATACCAGATGATCGGATCCTCCGCTCACGGAGAGGTCGATTATCGCACCCTCGTTCCCCGCATCCCCTGGGTGTTGGTTCTGGGCAGCGAGCAGAAGGGATTAACGAAGCAGCAGGCGGCTGCCTTGGATGTGGTGGTGTCTTTGCCCATGCAAGGCCGAGTGAGTTCGTTAAACCTGGCGGTTGCAGCAGGCATCCTTTTGTATCAATTCTCTTGACTGTAGAAAACGGATAATAAAACCCGCTCGATTCGAGCGGATTATTAGGTATTCATGGCATCTTCCGACGAGGTGGATTTCATCTAAAACTCGTCCTCTTCATCGAGCCAGTCTTCATCGTCCTCCTCCGTATCGTCGTCCTCCCACTCATCCGAGTCCTCTTCCTCGGTCCAATCGTCCTCTTCTGCGGATTCCTCGGCCGGTGAAAACGTCTTGCATCCCTCGTCCGGATCAATTTCCACAGCCGCGGCGGAACACACCCCTTCGTCAATGAAAACACAATCCACATAATGACACTTGATTCGAGGCATTTCCATTCCTCCTAGGCTTTGGACTCTCTGATCAGGCGTACGATCGATAAAATAAACACGATGGTCATGACGGTTTGTGATGCGATGCAAAAAGGACACAAGGCTCGGATCAACGCGATCTCGACGTAGATCAACCAGACGGTGATCAGAAATCCCGCAAGCGACATTCCGAAAACAAGCAGCGAGCCGTTCTGTCTAAGGAAGGCGCTGCGGCTTTCGAAAAGCAGGGCAGCCAGGATGGCTCCATACCCGAGTGCGCCGATCACGGCCACAGGAATGCCATTGACCTCCGAATAGCGGCTGGCATTCACTGTTGCACAATCACCAGAACCGAGACACATCGAATCGTTTTCGGTGAACTTGTAGATGGTCATGTAAATGGACACAAGCAAGCCTACAACCACCAGGGTGAGAGTGGTGCGGGACAGCCATTGGTCGGTCGATTTCATAAGAGAATTGCCTCCACTTCCTGACCAGCAGGCACGCATTTTACACCAGCGGGGATAATTAGTAAAGCATCCGCCTGAACCAGGGAAAGCAAATTTCCGGATCCCTGATGCCCCGTCAGTTGGGCGGTCAGCCTGTCGTCCTTCAATTGAATTCGAGCCCGCAGATAGCTTTCCCGGCCATCCGATTCGACCGGCTCGGAACAGCGCACCCGCACGCGGGAATGTCCTCCGTCCAGGCGCCCAGCCAGCTTCTCGAGCACCGCGCGGACGAAGACCTCGAATCCCACAAAAGCCGAAACGGGATTACCGGGCAAACCGATCATATTGATTCCACGGTATACACCGAACGCCAGGGGTTTCCCCGGCCGCATATTCACCTTCCAAAATTCTATTCTGCCGCGGGCTTCAACCACTTCCCTGATGTAATCAAAGGCGCCCACGCTCACTCCGGCGGAGGATAGGATCAGGTCCACGCCCTCCCCGACCGCGCGTTCAAAGAGGGAGGCGACCGATTCGAAGGTATCCCTGGCGATTCCCATGCGAATTCCGTCCGCGCCCGCGCTATCGATCATCGCCATCAGCGCGTACGTGTTTGAATCGCGAATCTTTCCATCTTCGAGCGCTGCTCCGACCTCCAACAGTTCATCGCCGGAGGAGATCAACGCCACACGAGGTCTTTTATGCACGGTGACCCGGGATAATCCCAGCATGGCCATCAAACCCAGATCCTGCGAGCGGATCCTGCGTCCCTTATGCAGGATGACCTCTCCCGCGCCGAGGTCCATGCCGCGCACTCGGACGTTATCACCGCTTCGGACTTGCTTGGTGAAGGAAATTTCCCCGGGCGCTTGGGTGCCGGCGGTGCGCGAATGAAAATCCGTATCCTCCACAGGAATGACAGCATCCGCGCCTTCAGGCATCTGAGCGCCGGTCATGATGCGCGCGGCTTCGCCCTTTTTTATCTTTGTGGTCGGGGAGGTTCCAGCGGGGATATCAGCCACCACACGCAAGGTCGAGCGTGAACCAGGATCACCCGGCGCATCGGCAGAGCGGATGGCGAATCCATCCATCGAGGAATTGTCAAACAGGGGCAGTTCGTGCGGGGCGAGGATGTCCTGGGCCAGGATCCGCGCGGCGCACGCGTCCAGTGGGAGTATTTCCGACGGGAGCGGGTGAAATTGCGAAAGGATTCGTTCGCGCGCTTCGGATACGGAGAACATGTGTCGAGGCGGCGGGATTATAACTCACCCCGGATTGGTGCGCGCCGCCTCAAGCACGTTCGGAACGTTTTCGATCCGCGTCAGAATGCGGCTGAGCTGGGAGAGGTCCCGGATCTCCACCACCAAACGCAGATCCGCCAGGCTTTTGTTCACGCCGACGGTGATGTTCAGAATATTCACGCCTTCGCCGTTCAACAATGTGGTGATATCGCTGGCCAAGCCCTGGCGGTCATAGGCTTTGATGCGAATGGGAATGGGATAGGTTCGCTCCACCCGACCCCATCCGACTTGCAGGAGTCGTTCGCGGTCCTTGGTGCGCAGGATGTTCGGGCAATCCTGCCGGTGGATGGTGGCACCGCGTCCGCGCGTGACAAATCCGACGATTTGATCGCCAGGCATCGGATTGCAGCAGCGAGCCATGCTGGAAAGCATGCCCTTGAGACCCACGACTTCGATGGCATCGGTCGAGGTCTGATCGGGCATGGACGCGGAACCGGCGGTGAGGATATCCTCGCTCTCGCTGGTTTGTGAGAACTCCCGGATCACGCGGCTGAGCGAAAGATCACCACAGCCCAGGTCGATGAAGAAATCCTCCGCCGATTTATACCCGAGTTTGCGGGCGAAGGAATCGTAGTTGAAATCCTTGATCCCCAGGCGCTGAATCTCGCGCTCGATTGTGGTGCGGCCCTGCGCCAGGTTTTGTTCATCCTCCTGCTTCTTGAACCAGGCCTTGATCTTCGAGCGTGCCCGCGAAGTGCGCACCAGGCCGAGGTTTTGATTCAACCAATCTCGGCTGGGCCCACCGCGTTTCGTGGTGAGAATCTCGATCTGGTCGCCGGTTTTCAGTTCCTGATACAGCGGCACCAGTTTGCCGTTAATGCGCGCTCCTCGGCAGCGGTGGCCGATGTCGGTGTGAACGTGATAGGCAAAATCGATGGGAGTCGAGCCGGCCGGCAGGTCGATAATGTCCCCGCGCGGGGTGAAGACGTACACGCGATCCTGGAACACATCGCTGCGCATCGACTCGACGAATTCGGCCGCGTCCTTGACATCGGATCTCCATTCCATCATCGAGCGCAGGGAGTTGATCCGTTGTTCGTAATTCCTGTCCGGACCCCTTCCATCCTCCTTGTAGCGCCAATGGGCGGCGATGCCGTATTCCGCATTCAGGTGCATTTCGGGCGTACGGATTTGCACCTCCAGCGGCCGTTTGTCATCGTAAATGACCGCCGTGTGCAGGGATTGATAGAAATTATCCTTGGGCGCGGCGATGTAATCGTCGAATTCGCCGGGAATCGGCCGCCAGGAGGTGTGGATCACGCCAAGCGCGGCATAGCACGAGGGCACATCTGGAACGATCAGCCGCACGGCGCGCACATCGCGCACGAGGTCGAAGGGTTTGCCCCTCTTCTGCATTTTCTTGAAAATCGAGTAGATGTGCTTGGGTCTTCCGCTGATCTCCACTTGAATGTGATTCTTGGTCAATAAACGCACAAGGGTGTCCTTGATCGCGTCGAGTTGCTCTTCGCGGTCCGGCCGCCGCTCCGCCAGATGCTCCGCGATCTCCTTGTATTTCTCCGGGTTGACGTAACGAAAAGCAAGATCCTCGAGTTCCCACTTGAGCTGCCAGATGCCCAAGCGATTTGCGAGGGGGGCGAAGATCTCCAAAGTTTCACGGGCGATCCGCTTGCGTTTCTGTTCCGGTATATGACCCAGCGTGCGCATGTTGTGCAATCGATCCGCCAGTTTGATAAGCACCACGCGCACGTCCTCTCCCATGGCCAGAAAAGTCTTTCGCAGGGTCTCGGAAACGATGTCCTCCGTGCGACCAAGCAAGGCGGGAGTGGTTTCCTCCTCAGGATCGTGACCGTTGTCCTCCGTGTGATTGGCATGTTGGTCCCCGCGTGATACCCTGGGCAGGTGCGATAATTTCGTGACCCCATCCACCAGGTTCTTGATGGTATCGCCAAATTCACGGCGCAGATCGGACAGGGTTACCGAAGTATCCTCCACCGTATCATGCAGCAATCCTGCCGCCACCACCTCCGGAGGCACCTTCATTTCAACCAGGATGACTGCCACAGCCAGGCAGTGATTGATGTACGGTTCTCCGGAATGACGTTTTTGTCCGCGATGAGCTTCCTCGGCGATGTGATAGGCGCGCGTCACCAGCTCACGGTCGGTCACCGTGTATTCTTCCGGCAGCAGCTCCAACAGTTTTTCCAGTGGAACAGTGGCTGTCGCAGCTTTCATGGAATGAATTGTACTACGCGGGAATTACTGCATCATGCATGAATCTCTAAACAGGATCAAGCCGAAAGGAGGTGGGAAAGCGTAACTATGGTTTAGATCTTAATGCAGTACCCTGGAAACCGAACTGCCGCGGGATGGAACGCAATCCGCGGCAGCCTGGAAGGTCGAATAAGTCTCACAACGTCTTCAACAACGCCTGGCGGCTGTTTCTCAACCGATCGGCGATCAATTCGGTGATGCGCTGCATGACCTTGAACCCGGAGACGGGAGCCTTTTCCAGCAGGTCAAGGAAGGGGGCGGCAGGGATCATGAGTAATTCCGAATCCTCATCACATTCGGCGCTAGCCGTGTAATGATATGGAGCAACGATGCCGGACCAGCCAAAGCTTTGATAGGGGGAGGAGACAAAGGACACGGTAACGCTTTCCGGCCGGGAGGTCAGTTTGACCTTCAAGGCCACGCTTCCTTTGAGGAGAAAGTGTAATTTGTCCGCCTTTTCGCCTTCACGAAAGACAAATCCGCCCTTTTGGACTTTCGCCTCTTCGCTGATGGCTGCGATGTCAGCCAGCAGCGATTCGGGCAGTCCCTTGAATAACTGGAATTGGGAAAGAACCTCTGAGGTGATCAAAACATTCCTCCTGAATTCACATTGCTAAATTGGCGATTACCGAATCAGCCTTGTCATTTCAAGTTGTCCCTGATGCTGTCCCGCAGATCCAGGGCATTCCCGGTGACAACTCCGAACAACAGGAGGATCACCGTGATCGCCCCTCCGACAAGCAGGGCATACGGGGAAGGCCAAAAATCGGGGAGGAGGATCAGGACCAGTATTCCGAGGACCAATCCATACAGCGGAACCTTGACGACATGTGGAAAATCTTTCCAGGCCTTGACAAGGGAGAACGGTTTGCGCATGCGCCTCTCCTTGATCGCGCTGTCGTGCTGGAACTTGTGCTGCTTGACCAGGGGATCCCGGTCGGCGATTTGCCGGTCCCTCAATTGCCTGAGTCGTTCGGCCTCCCGATCGGACATGGCAGCCTCCTTTCGCCTGTATAATTGTACAGGAAATCGAGCGGAATGACACTCACCAATAATGTCACACGCTTCCTCGAGGCGCACCACGTAAGGTTTACCGCACACGAGCTGCCGTCTCAAAAGCTGGGGGCGCTCGAGGCTGCGCAGCACTTGGGAGTCCCGCCGGCGCAAGTCTTCAAGACCATTCT
>VGNF01000052.1 GCA_016866195.1 Chloroflexota bacterium
CCCCGAGGACCTTTCCGAGGAAAGGAATTTTCCGAATACGTTCAGTCTGCTGGTATGGTGGAGTGTGGCCAGCACAGCCGCATACTCCTTCGCCGGAGAACGCATGCCCTGGCTGACCTATCACATTGCCCTGCCATTAATTCTGGTTTCCGGTTGGGGTCTCGGACGGCTCGTTGATACGCTGGATTGGGAGGGACTTCGGAAACGGCGCGTCCTGCTGGCTCTTGCCGCAGTCGCCATTTTCATCGCCAGCGTTGTGCAAATGATTCTGATCCTCCATGGAGCCACTCCCCCATTTCAAGGGCGCGAGCTCGCCCAACTGCAGGCTACCGGCGCGTTCCTTTTCCCGGCCATTGCTTCGGTTGGCAGCGCCTTCGCGTTCGTTTATTTGCTCCGAGATTGGTCCCTTTCTCACATATTTCGAACAACCGGGCTGGTTTTCTTCCTCTTCCTGGCTGTGCTCACCGGACGTGCGGCTTTCCGGGCAGCTTATATTACCTACGATCAGGCAACCGAATTCCTGGTATATGCCCACGCTTCCACCGGAGTTAAAGAAGTCATCGAACAAGCCAGGGAAATATCCGAAAGGACAACCGGCGACATGGGAATTGCCATTGCCTACGATGCCAGCGCCCCGGATACCGGGGTCTCCTGGCCATTCGTATGGTATTTGCGCGACTTCACCAATCAACGGGCGTTCGATCAGCCGACGCGGTCACTGAGAGACTCGGTCGTGATCGTGGTGGATCAAAAGAACTTCGACAAGATCGAACCCGCCATTGGGCCGGGTTACTACCGTACGGATTACATCCGCATGTGGTGGCCGATGCAGGATTATTTCAACCTGGTGATGAACCGGGATCCGGCCCTGCCATTTCCGGAAAACTATCCCTGCAAGGGACTGCTCGGCATTTTCAAATTGCGAAAATCGAAGGATTATTCGAATTTTTGTGAGGGCTTTACAAATCCCGCGGTGCGCGCCGGCCTGCTGCAAATCTGGTTGAATCGGGATTACACACAATATGCGCAAGCGAAGGGACGGCAGGACCTGACACTGGCTGCATGGCAGCCTTCGAACGCCATGCGCATGTATATCCGCCAGGACGTTGCTTCGCTCATCTGGAATTATGGGCTGGCACCATCCACTGTTGAAACCGTGCAGGATCCAACGGAGGGGAAGTTCGAATTAATTTCCGCGAACTTGGTGCTGGACGATACCTCCCAAAATCCAGTTCCACTGAACGGTCCTCGATCCCTGGCATTCGCCAGGAATGGCACCGTCTATGTAGCCGATTCCCGCAATCACCGCGTGCTGCATCTCGACAGTTCCGGAAGCATTCTGAATCAATGGGGATCCTTCGCCGATGGCGTAACAGTACCGATCGGGAACGGGACCTTCAATGAACCCTGGGGAATTGCCCTAGGAACCGACGGTTCTGTTTTTGTCACGGATACCTGGAATCACCGCATCGAAAAATTCACCTCCACAGGCAGGTTCCTCCAGGCCTGGGGGTACTTTGGACAGGGTGAGGCGCCGGACTCGTTCTACGGTCCCCGCGGTCTGGCCGTGGACGCGCAAGGTCGATTATATGTTGCAGATACCGGCAACAAGCGTGTGGTAGTGTTCGATGGGGACGGCAATTACATTACCCAATTCGGGGGCGCGGGCTTCGAGGCAGGCTTGTTCGATGAACCGGTGGGAATTACGATCGATAAGCGCGGAGCGGTTTATGTAGCCGACGCATGGAACCAACGGATTCAAGTGTTTGAACCGCTCGAATCCCATGAAGGCTTGAACTTCATCCCCTCCAGGCAATGGGATGTGTTTGGGTGGTTCGGTCAATCGTTGGAAAACAAGCCGTACATCGCAGTGAATGACGCCGGACATGTTTTCATCACCGATCCGGAGGGGTACCGCGTGATCGAGTTCGATGGCGAGGGATCCATCGTTCGTACGTGGGGGGAATATGGCGAGAGCGCAACGACCTTCGGCCTTGCCTCCGGCATTGCACTTGATCCACAAGGAGAAATTTGGGTGAGCGATGGAGCCTTCAACCGGCTTTTAAGGTTTACCATACCATAAGGTACAAGCGCAGAGCATGACCTCTGCGCTTTTTTTGTGGTGGTATAATGCCGGGGCTTTATCCATAAGATCCTTCGAGGATGACCTATGAAGCTGCACGAATATCAATCCAAGACGATATTTGCCAAACATGGAATTCCAATCCCGAAGGGTCGAGTGGCCGCTACCGCACAGGAGGCGAGGCATATCGCCGAGGAACTCGGCGGCCGGGTGGTGATCAAAGCGCAAGTTCTGGTAGGAGGGCGGGGCAAGGCCGGGGGCGTGAAGCTGGCGAAGGATTCGATCGAAGCCGAACAATTGGCCACGCAGATACTTGCCATGGAGATCAAGGGATTGCCGGTGCGCAAAGTGCTGGTTGATGAAGCATCCGTCATTGAACAGGAAATCTACTTCGCCATTACAAACGATCGGGGCGCAAGAAAGCCGGTGATCATTGCCTCTTCCGCCGGCGGCGTGGACATAGAGGAAGTTGCCTCAAAGACCCCGGAAAAAATCATCAAAGCCAATATCGATCCTTTGCTTGGTTTGCGTGAATACCAGGCCCGCGATGTGGCGGCAGCCATGGATCTGCCACGGGAGTTTTGGAAGGATTTCATAAGAATTGCAGCGGGGTTGTGGGAGGTCTACCAGGATACGGACGCCACCCTGGCGGAAATCAATCCGCTTGTCATTACCAAGGACAAGAAGATGATCGCGCTGGACGGGAAGATGATAATCGATGACAATGCCCTGTTTCGCCATCCTGACCTGAACGAAATGCGCGACACGGATGAGGACGCCCCAGCAGAAATCGAAGCCCGCAAGTACGGCCTGTCCTTCATCAAACTGGATGGGAATATCGGATGCATGGTCAACGGCGCTGGTCTCGCCATGACCAGCATGGACGTTATCAAACTGTTCGGGGGAGAACCGGCGAACTTCCTCGACGTGGGGGGAGGCGCGGGATCCGAAAAGGTGGCAGCCGCCATGCGAATCATCCTTACGGAACCACACGTGAAAGCTGTTTTGTTCAACATCTTCGGTGGCATCACGCGCTGCGATGAGGTCGCCCGCGGCATCCTGTCCGCGATGGAAGAGGTCAAACCCCGCGTTCCCATGGTGGTGCGCCTGGTGGGTACCAATGCGGAGGAAGGCCGCCGCCTGTTGGAAAGCGCGAAGATGATCACTGCTGAGACTCTGGCTGACGCCGCACAAAAAGCCGTCAAAGCCGCCGGCAATGCAACATGATTCCAATCGAACGCAGTCAAGGATCTCCAAGTCATGAGTATTTTTGTCGATAAGAATACACGCCTGATCGTTCAGGGAATTACCGGGAACGAAGGGTTGTTTCATACCACTCAAATGGTGGCGTATGGAACGAACGTGGTCGGCGGCGTCACGCCCGGCAAAGGGGGCGAATGGGTGATGGATGGAAAAATCCCGGTGTTCGATTCCGTGAAACTGGCCCGGGAAGCAACCGATGCAAATGCCGCGATCATTTTCGTGCCGGCACGCTTTGCCCCGGACGCGATGTTTGAAGCCGCAGATGCGGGGCTGCCTCTGATTGTTTGCATCACGGAGGGCGTTGCTGTGCAGGATATGATGAAGGTGAGGAATTATCTCGATCAAAAGAAGATTCGACTCGTCGGTCCGAACTGTCCGGGATTGCTGACACCGGGCGAGGCGAAGGTCGGCATCATTCCGGGCGATATTGCCATTCCTGGCAATGTGGGCGTTGTCTCACGATCCGGGACCTTAACCTACGAGGTTTTATACGCAATGAAGCTTCTGGACATGGGCGCAAGCACCTGTGTGGGCATCGGCGGCGACCCGATCAATGGGACGAACTTCCTGGATGTGCTTGAATTGTTCGAACATGACCCGAAGACGGAAAAGGTCATCCTCATCGGTGAGATCGGTGGCAACGACGAGGAAAAGGCCGCCGAGTTCATTTCCGGCAAGATGACAAAGCCGGTCGCAGCCTTCATCGCCGGGCAAACTGCGCCTCCCGGCAAACGCATGGGTCATGCAGGAGCGATCATCGAAGGCGGCGCGGGAACTGCGGCAGACAAAATCCGCGCGCTCGAATCGGCAGGGGTAAGGGTGGCAAAACACCCGGAGGAAATTCCGACGCTATTCAATTAGCAAGTCGAAAGTGGTTATCCCTGAATCCGCAGAGCCGCCGAATTCGGCGGCTCTGCGGTTATAATCGGCGGGAATATGTTATTTCCGGTGGGCGTCGATGTACTTGACTGCTTCACCCACGGTGGTGATCTTCTGCGCATCCTCGTCAGAGATCTCCGCCCCAAATTTGTCCTCAAAAGCCATGATCAATTCGACCAGATCGAGCGAATCAGCTTCAAGATCCTCGCGAAAGCGGGCCTCCGGTGTGATCTTGGCCTCATCAGCACCCAACAGGTCTTTGATAATTGCCTTGAGTTCATCAAATGTATCCGCCATGACTGCCTCCTGTTTGATTGACCAGCGTATTGTAATCGGTGAAAATACCGTGTCAAGCCAGTATCAATCACAGTCAGGAACACTTCCTCATGCCAAAAGTTACGCCGATTGACCGGCGAAAAGCAGACCATATCCGGATCAATTTGGAGGAGGATGTACGCTCCTCGCTTTCCACAGGTCTGGAACGCTATCAATTCATCCATGAGGCATTGCCGGAGATGGATCTGTCACAGGTCGATACCAGCCTGACCTTGTTCGGCAGGCAGTTGAATTCACCCATCCTGATCAGTTCCATGACCGGAGGCACGGAAGAGGCCGAATCGATCAATCGGCGCCTCGCAGAAGCGGCACAGCAGTTCCGGATTGCCATGGGAGTCGGCAGTCAACGTGCGGCGATCGAACATCCCGAATTAGAACGCACCTTCCAAGTAAGAGACCTTGCTCCAGATATCCTCTTACTTTCCAATCTTGGCGCGGTTCAGCTCAATTATGGTTATGGAATCGACGAATGCCGCAAGGCGGTGGATATGATCGAAGCCGATGCATTAATCCTTCACCTGAATCCACTCCAGGAAGCAGTCCAGGAAGGAGGGGATACCAATTTTGAAGGACTGGCGGGAAAGATCGAACGGGTCTGCCGTGACTTGAACTGCCCGGTGGTTGTCAAGGAGGTCGGTTGGGGAATATCCGAACGCACGGCCAGGTTACTTTACAACAGCGGCGTTGCCGCCATCGATGTGGCAGGGGCCGGGGGTACTTCCTGGTCACAGGTGGAGATGCACCGGGGGGGGGATGATATGACGCGAAAGTTGGCGGGAACTTTCATCGGATGGGGAATTCCCACCTCCGATTCGATCCTGAATGTGCGCCGTGTAACGTCCGAGCTTCCCGTATTCGCCTCCGGAGGCGTACGAGATGGATTGGACATCGCCAAATGCATCGCCTTGGGCGCAACGCTGGGAGGCATGGCGGGGCAATTTCTAAAAGCTGCGGGGACTTCCGCCGAAGCTGTATTTAGAACCATCGAATTGACGAGGCGACAGATCGAAATCAGTATGTTTGCCACCGGCGCAGTAACATTGCACGCTCTGGCCGGCAGGCTTGTGCAATTCCGGCGGGACACCAGCCTTCGGGATGGCGATTCACCTTCCGGAACGAAAACGGACCGCGCATGGGGCGAAACTATCAGCAATTAATTTCCAGCATGATCATCGGCATGATCATCGGCTGCCTGTTCATGACTGTTTCTTTCACGATGGCGGAATCCCGTCCTCTTCAATCTTTTGTGAAATCGCTGCTCCCCACACCGACTCTACCCACAAACACATCGCTTCCATCGCCTTCACCTTCGGGTACTGCATCACCCACATTTACGCCTACTCCAACCTTCCTTACCACACCCACTCCGCTCTCCTCACCCACAGGCACGGCCACCCCAACCGTCATTGAAGCCATGATTTTATCCGGAGATTTTCTCTTCAGCGGCATGTTAACTCCCGATCAGCAAATCAACCTGTACACGGCATCGCTCGAATTTGTAGCGAAAACGAACGATGAAGCAAGGAGGATGTCGGAAGCGATCACGCAGCTACGCTTTTCAGATCCAAGCACAATCTGCGGTCCGCTCTCAGTGGCCATCTATCAATCCGCTGGACTGCTCGATCCCGGTATTTCGCCCAGACGATTCTTTCTGCTCAATCCCGATCTTGATCAAGACAGGCAAATCCTATCCATTGCATTTCCCAGGGATACATATACCGACACGCGTTATCGAGTAAAAATCAACAAGTTCAATTGGCTGGAAAACCCCCTGGTACCTGGAGACTTTGTTTATCTATATGCCGGCAGGCAGGGAAACTTCGAACACATGCTCGTGGTCACACGCGTGGACTACCAGGGTCGTGCCTATTCGGTTACAAATTACAACACAGAAGCAGGTTTTCTGATCGACGAGGTCATGTTGTACGATGTGCTGGATCCCGCTGCGGGAATCTTCGCTCAATGGACGCTCAAAGAGGAGCAACTTTTAGGATCCACCGGTTTTGCGGGATTTGAAGTATGGAGGCGGAAGGCGCCAATCCCATGAGGAAACCGGTCATTGCATTCGACTATAGGCTTATCCAATCGTGCAGGGGATTGTCGGCAGGCGGCATCCTAAAATTCATTCACTTCTTTGCATACGAGAAGCATCATGACTCTTGATCAATGGATGAACCACATGCTCCCGGAAATCGAGCGGGAATTGCAGGTACAAATCCGCCGTTTGGATCAACCTTCAACCAGTCGATTTCATGAGACAATAGCGTATCACATGGGGTGGACGGGATCGGGCGCGGGTCCGCAGGCTTCGGGGAAGAGAATTCGTCCCCTTCTATTGTTATTGACCACCGCAGCCTGCGAAAAGGATTGGGAACCTGCCCTTCCTGCCGCTGCGGCTGTGGAACTGGTGCACAATTTCAGTCTGGTCCATGACGATGTTCAGGATAATTCAGATGTTCGCCGCGGTCGGGCCACCGTTTGGAAGAATTGGGGTGTTCCCATGGCGATCAATGTCGGTGATGCGTTGTTCGTCATCGCCAACCTTGCGGTCATGGACCTATCCCGCTCACTCCCGCCGGAGCTCGTCATTCGAAGTGCACGAATTCTGAATTCCTTCTGCCTGGACTTGACCCGGGGTCAGTTCCTGGACATGTCCTACGAAGAACGTTTGGATCTCTCCATGAAAGAGTATTGGCCGATGATCGGGGGAAAAACCTCCGCGCTTCTTTCGGCCTGCACTCAAATTGGAGCCCTGATCGGAAGCGCCAGCGAGTTGATCCAGGAAGCGTACAGGCAATTTGGATATCACCTCGGACTGGCTTTTCAAATTCAGGATGACATTCTTGGCATTTGGGGAAATGAACAAGCAACAGGCAAATCAGCCAGCAGCGACCTTGTCGAAGGAAAAAATTCCCTGCCGATTTTGTATGGGCTGGAAAACTCGGAAGATTTTCGTGAACGCTGGCGATCGCGTCCGATCGATTTTGACCAGGTGAAGCCATTATCAGACCTGCTCGAAAGAATCGGCGCGCGGCATTTTGCGGAGCTTCAAGTCAGAGAGCAAACCAGCCTGGCGCTGGCACATCTCGAAATGGCAACGCCTGGGGGTGAAGCTGGCAAAGCGTTGTTGGAACTCACCAACCAACTGCTGAATCGCAGGAGTTGAAGGAAAAGTCAAGAAAATTGACTCACTGCGTACGTCATATTTGGCGAAGCTTTCTTTTTTTCTCCGCGAACTTGGTCATCTTTGCTTTGATATGAAGCGCAGAGCCGGGGTTTGCATGAACCATCTTCTCCGCGCCGCGCGACTTGACATGCATTTCCGGCGTGACGTATAATGCTCTTGGCATTGCGGGTGTAGTTCAGTGGTAGAACGCATGCTTCCCAAGCATGATATCGTGGGTTCGAGTCCCATCACCCGCTCAAATTCTCGGTCGAGGATGCAGATCCTCGACCTTTTATTTGAATTTGTAAGGTTGCTGTCCCCAAGGTCGTTTTGCCCCACAAGTAAAATTCTCCAAGGAGATTCGCCCACCCATGTTGCCTGAAGAAATCAAGGGGACTATCCTTTACGTTGAGGATAATCCGGATAACCGAAACCTGATCCGCCGTGTTTTGATGGCGGATGGTTACGACATGGTGGATGCCGCAAATGCCAGGCAGGCCATCGAAAAACTTGAACAAGGTGGCATCGACCTGATCCTGATGGATATCAACATGCCGGACACCGATGGATACACGCTGACCTCTGAGATCAAATCGATCAAAAAATTCTCAAGAATTCCGATCGTCGCGGTGACCGCCAATGTCATGCGCGGAGATCGTGAGAAATCGCTGGAAGCGGGCTGTGATGGATACATCCAAAAACCCATTGACATCGATATTCTCTCGCAGCAAATCGAGCGATTCTTGACAAGGAGATCGCATGCCTGAACGCCATTCTGCCGTTTCAGACACCCAACCCATCCGCAAACCCGTCATCCCCAAGGATGCGGCGGTGCTGGTCGTCGAGGATAACGTCTCCAACTTCGTGCTGATCGCAAGGATGCTGGGATACCTTGGAATTCATTGTGAATGGAAGACCTCCGGTTATGAGGTCGTGGAGTACGCAGACACACTTCCACGCCTCGACCTGATCTTGATGGATATCCGTCTGCCGTACGAGGATGGGTACGGCGCCCTGAAAAAAATCCGGGCTTCGGAGAGATTCAAGTCGGTGCCCATCATCGCCGTAACTGCCGAGGCAAGTCTGGAGCAAATGAACAAAGCGCGCGATTCAGGCTTCGATGGATTTCTTGGCAAACCCTTGGATCCGGACCGCTTTCCCGAACAAATCCGGCGCATATTAAGTGGAGAGCCGGTATGGGAGTTTAGTTGATATCGCAGAGGATGAAGGCACTCACCAAGATTCCGGACGGTTCAAAAACGACAGGATTAAAGCGCAGTCTGGCCGGCACGGTCCTGCGGACGCTTTTGGTCTTTTCGTTTATCCCCCTGATCATGATGGCCGGGGCGGCTTATCTGCGGGCTCGAACCTTAATGCGCGAACAGGCGATCGACCAGGCGAACATCGTGCTGCGCGCGCAATTGGAGACGATCAGCCAGGAGATTCAGGACAAGCAAGCCGTTCTGGAACATCTTGTGGCTGACAGCGATAATAAGATACTGATCGAACTCGCTCTACACGCCAACAACCAAAGTCGTGAGTTTGCCGAGATACGCACCAGCATGGTGAAGGAATTCGCCAGCTTGAACGAGGGAGGCAGCGCCCCGGCTTTCGATCATTTTCTGCTGATAGATCCGCGCGGTTTGATCCGCATTGCCACGCGTCCCGAGTGGCAGGGACTGACTATTCCGGATTATGGGTCCATCGCCGATCCCGGCCATGATGGTGGCACGTATCTTCTTTTTGGTTTTCCGCCTCTCTACGAGGGACTTCCCGTTCTGATCTCTTCCAGAGGTTACATTACCTCCCGAGGGTCCATTCTCGGAATCGTGGTGGGAATCACGGAATCGAAAGGTTTGTTCGAACTGTTGAATCCCTTGCAAGCCATCTATCCGTCGGGACGCACCTATTTCCTGCTCCCCTCCGGAATTTTTCTTGCCCTGGAAGGTGGGACGGGAGGTTTCATCTCGATCGAACCCCCCAACGACACCAGGGATGAATTCACGAAGCAGCTTGAACAATTGATCGCGGCAAATACCCTCCAACCAATTTCGTTGAGCATTTCCGCCGTCGAGAAAGGCGCAGCGCTCACCCAATTGCAATGGGTTCCAAGTTTCCGTACCGGGGTCGCAATGGAATTGAGCCGGCGAAACGTGTACGGGAACATGAACAGCCTCATTCCCTTTACCGTCGCTCTGGGGATATTCCTGATCATCGCCACCGGCCTGCTACTGCGAATAGGAACGGAGCGCGTCATCAAACCCCTGCGGGCGCTCTCCGAGGTTACACAGCGATTCTCCGAGGGGGATTGGAGCAAGCGCGCGGAGGTCACCAGCGACGATGAAGTCGGCCTGCTCGCGCGTTCGTTCAACCACATGGCCGAAGAATTAAGCAGCATGTACCATTCCCTTGAACTGAAGGTTGAGGAACGAACACGACAGATTCGCACCGCAGCAGATATCGCACAAAACATCTCAACCCTTTCCAACCTCGACGATATGCTCAGAAAGACAACCCAGTTGCTGGTTGATCAATTTGGATTCTTTCAGGCCAGCGTCTACATGACCGATCGCATCGGGAAAACCGTTCAGTTCCGCATCGGGTATGGGGAGGCTAACACAAGTTTGGCCGAGCGAAGACCTGCAGTCCATGTCGGATCGGATTCGATTATTGGTTGGGTCAGCGAGAATAACCTGCCGCGGGTCGCCTCCGACATCATGAATGATTCGCTCCGCTTAAAAAATGAATTGCTTCCGCAAACGCGCTCCGAAGCCGCGGTCCCGATTTCACTGGGGAATGTGGTTCTCGGGGTCCTGGATGTTCAAAGTATTGATCCAGAAGCATTCGATTCCCAGGCCATTGTCACTTTGCAAACCCTGGCCAGTCAAATCGCAGCCAGCATCCAAACCTTCTCTTTTTCCGAATCCTCTCAGGTCAATTTTGAAGAGATCGCTCGCCTGCATAAGTCAAGTCGAATGGTTGTGGATTCAGAAAATGAGGAACAGGTTTTACGTTCGGGTGGTTCTCTCCTAAAAGATTCGCCTTACACAATCATGGTTCTGAGACTTCACGATAATCTACTGGAAACGATTAGTGCCTCCGACCACACAGGTGGCACGATATTCAACCAGATTCCGCGATCGGTCGAAATAAACACACCCGAACTCGAAAATTACTTGCTGGATGGTCCCAAGGTCCTTTTAAGCAGGGATGAGCTGCCGATCAGCTTGAGGGAATTCACCTCCAACTTCACATTTACGTCAATGGGTGTGATCCCGATCCGCAAGTACGATGCCCTTTTTGCGATCCTGTGCCTGGGAAGTCCCCGGCAGATTCTCAACGAAGCCCTAATTCAACCCTACGTTAATCTGGCAGACATCATGTCCGTTACATTGGAGAAGGTTGACGTCTGGAAACAAACCGAAAAACACCTGCGTGAGGTGGAATCGCTGGCATCGATCAGTGAAGCCGTGTCCACGACTTCAGACCTTTCCAGTTTCTACCAGGCTTTGCACAACAAAATAAAACAGGTCGTTGGTGATTATGGTTTCATGATCGCCCTGTACGATTCCAAGAACGACACGATTCACGTCCCGTATAGTTACGAAAACGGACAAATGATTTCAATCGAGCCTTTCACACTGGGTGAAGGGTTGACGTCCATCATCATTCGCTCGCAGGAACCCCTGATGCTGGTGGAAAACACCGAAAGAAGGGCCGCCGAACTTGGCACAAAGATTCAGGGAAAACCCGCAAAATCCTGGATGGGTGTTCCCATGGTGGTTCAGAATCAAACGGTAGGCGCCTTGATCCTCCAGGACACAGAGCAAGAAAATTCCTTCAAGGAAGAGGATCTGCTTTACTTCTCCACGCTCGCAGGCCAGGTCGCCGGAGTGATCAACAATGTCCGATTATTGGATGAAAGCAACCGTCGTGCGCTTCAATTGGAATCTGCCGCGATCATCGCTCGAGATATCAGCGGATCGTTGAACCTTGACGAACTCTTAATCAAAGCTGTGAACTTGATCTGCGAACAGTTTGACTATTATCACGCTGCGGTCTACCTGCATGATCTCGGCGGCGAATTTGCCCTCATTCGCGAAGCCACGGGCGAGGCCGGCATTCATATGAAGCGGCAGGGGTACAAAATCGGTGTTGGGTCAAAATCCATCGTTGGATTTGTGACCGGGCATGGCGGCCAGCTGGTAATCAACGACCTCACCAAGGACGAAACCTACACCACCCATCCTTTGCTTCCGGACACCCGCTCGGAAGCCGCTCTCGCCTTGAAGGTCGGAGAGCGCATCCTGGGCGCGCTCGATGTTCAAAGTAATCTGCCTTACGCATTTAATCAAGACAACCTCCGCAGTCTTCAGATTCTGACGGATCAACTGGCGATCGCCGTCGTGAATACCGAATTGTTCGCTGAATCCCATGAACACCTGTCCCAACATCGCTTGTTGCATCACATCACAACCACGGTGGCCTCCGGCACGACGCTCGAGGAAGCCATGGAAAGCGCGGTCAATGGATTGCAAGTCACACTCGGTGGTGACCGCATCATGATCCTCCTGCTGGACCGTGAGAAACAGGAATTGGCGGTCAAAGCCTCGATTGGGTATGCCGGCGACGCGACGAAGATCAAGGTCGCCGTAGGAAGTGGAATCGTTGGTTGGGTTGCCTCCCAGAAGCGACCGCTGCGCATCGGGAATGTTCAACAGGATGCCCGGTACATGCAGCTCAGTCCAAACACCCGCTCCGAAATGGCCATTCCGCTCATTTACCGAAACGAACTTTTGGGTGTGTTGAACGTGGAAAGTGAAATGCACGATGCATACTCGGAAAACGACGAGGAAATGCTGGGGACGTTGGGAGGCAGCCTGGCAGCCATTATTGCCAACGCCCGCCTGCTCGAACAAATTCGACAGCAGGCCGAAAAGGAACGGCTGATCTATGAAATTACGTCCAAGATTCGTCGATCTTCAGACATGCAGTCAATTCTCACAACCACTGCAAGCGAACTTACACGCGTAACCGGATCGAAGAGAACCCGGATCGAAATCATTCCTCCGGCCGATGGCGAAGAAGGTCCTTCATGAAAAGTTCCCTGGATGTAGAGACTGAACCAATTCCAACCTCTACCAAGGAAGTCCACTCCCTGGATGTGTATCACCATTGGCGGCAGAAATTCGTCAAACCGATGCTGGTTGGCTCTCTGGTGATCGGTCTTTTCGCGCTGATCCCCTCGGTGCTCGCGGTCCGCAGTTCCTTGATCGGTCTCATATTCATCGTCTCGTACCTTGTGGTCGCGGTGATCACATTCGCCAAATTTCCCAACTCGATACGAATGGGAACGTTTCTCCTGATCGTGTACATCCTTGGGATCAGCGAACTCATTACCCATGGTATTCTTGGAGACAGCGTATTCTTCTTCCTGGGATTGATCATCTTTTCAACCATGATGCTTTCTCCGACAATGGGAATTGCCGCCATCGCCGCCTCTCTGCTGACAGTCCTGGTTTTTGGAATTCTTGATCAAGGCGGATTTTTCGACCCCATCAATCTGCAGGCCCCTCCGGCGAATTTGATGGATTGGTTGAGCGCATCGGCCATGATGTTGTTGTTCGGCGCCGTGATCGTCATGGGTTTTCGACAATTGGAAGCGGAATTCATCCAAGCACGGGATCATGTGGATGCCTCCATGCGTAATCTAAGAGAGGAGAGGATCAACCTCGATAAGATCGTACAGGAACGAACCGGTCAGCTCAAGCGGCTGAACGATATCGGCAGATCGGTTACTTCCATCCTTGATCCGGACGAGTTGCTTGCCAGCGCAGTCTTCCTCATCGGAAATGAGTTCAATTGTTATTTCACCGCCATTTATCTGGTTGAACCAACGGGGCAGTTTGCAGAGCTGCGTGAGGCGACCGGCGACGCAGGCAGGGTGCTGCGCGAAAATAAACACAAGTTGGATCTCAACGGCAGGTCGGCCATCGCTGAGGCCATTTCCACGCGGCGGACTTTGATTTCCTCAGAATCCGGCCAGGACCTGATCCATTTTGAGAATCCCATCCTGCCCTATTCCAAATCCCACATGGTCGTACCACTTCTCGCAGGGGATCAGACGTTGGGCGCATTGGAATTACATTCCACGAAGGAAAAAGCCTTCGCCATGAACCTCCTGGAAACGTATTTGAATTTGGCAAACCAGGTAACCATCGCACTGGAAAATTCCCGCTTGTTTCAGGAAGCTACGCAAAGTCTGGCAGAATTGAAGGCAACTCAGCGTCAATACCTGCAAGATGCCTGGTCTTCCCTCCCTTCGGAGAAACCCCTGGCCTACGAAATCGGCGAGGAGGAGACACCTGAAAAGGAAATCGAAATTCCACTGACATTACGGGATCAGGTCATAGGTCAGATCAACATGACGGCCAGCGAGGAATGGACGCCGGAACAAAAAAACCTGATCGAGACAATTGCCGCTCAAACTGCACTGGCATTGGAAAACGCCCGGCTGGTCGAGGAGAGCCAATCGATTGCAGTTCGCGAAAAGATAGCCAATGAGATCATTTCGAAGATCTGGTCGTCCACATCGATCGATTCGATCCTGCAGACAACGGTGCGCGAGCTCGGACGGGCACTCGAAGCCGCGCAAGTGGATATCGAATTGAGGATGGGAGAACGCTATGAATAACCTTCAACACACTCCTGCAAGTGGAAACCTGGAATTGTTCCCCACGCCGGATTACCTGACATGGAGGGAACGCTTTGTCCGGTCGATCCTGCGAATTCTGAGTGTGCTGGGAATTCTGCTGGTCATCGCAGTCCTTCCCGCGGCATCGATCGGTGGAAGAATTCTGCTCGTCGGGAGTTACGCCATCCTCCTGACGATCACCATCTTAAAGACCTCCTATTTTCTCCGTGCATATACTTTGCTCGGCCTGGTCTTCGCCATCGGCTTGAATTCCATCCTGGCTCGCGGTCCGATGGTCGATGGAATTCTTTACCTGGCTACCTTCATCGTTCTATCCTCTCTCTTGTTCGATACAAATTTGGACTTCTATGCGCTCGGGACCTGTCTGGGGACCATCGGACTCCTGGGGGTCCTTTCCCAACTCGGGCTGTTCCGCCCCTCCCTCCCAGATGCTCAAAACCCAACTCTGACCGATTGGCTGGTGAACGCCTCAACCCTCGGAATTCTCGGCATGATCATGGTCGCGGCAATCAACCAGTTCAAGAACTCCTTCGAAAAGGTTCATGGCCAGACCCAAATCAAACTAGACTCGATCAAGGTCGAAAGCGAAGAGGCGGAGGATTCCCTCGGTTCGCACGCCGAACGTCTGGATCAGCAAACCAAGCAGCTCAGATCCACATCGGTGGTTGCTCGTAGAGCTTCCGAAGTTCAAACCCTAAAAGACCTGCTTGAAACAGTGGTGGATTCAATTGCAGAAGAATTTGGTTATTACCACACAGGCATATACCTCCTGGACAAGGAAAGCAAGCATATTTTCCTTCAATCGGCTTCATCCATTGCAGGAAAACAGCTGGTCGGACAAAAAATCCGCCTCGATCCTGAAAGCCAGAACCTGGTTCGCACAGTGATACAAAGGAAAAAATCCTTTATCGCCTCTGATCCTACTGGAAACGTATTCGTCAGCGATCCAAGCTTTCCTCTCACCCGATCACGGCTGGTCCTGCCCCTGCTGGTTCGAGGCAACGTAATAGGTATGCTTGACCTTCACTCCGACCAAATTCAGGCATTCTCGCAGGAGGATGCAGGCACGCTTCAGACATTGGCAGACCTAACAGCTGTGCTGATCGAAAACCTCCGTATGCTCACTGAAATCAACACCACCACCAATCAGCTAAATCTGTACAGAGCCTCACAAGTCACGGATGCCTGGTGGAAATTCATCAGCCGGAGAGTTCCGGCATATCAATACACACCCGCCGGAGTACGCCCCGTATTTTCTCGCTCGAAAGAGGAGTTCGAAGGTGACTCGCTGCAGGTCCCGCTTGTCTTGCAGGGACAGAAAATCGGCAACTTGCGTATTCAAAAGAGGGGTGCGGGTTCTGAATGGACGGACAAGGATAGGGAGTTGGTGGAGAAGATCGCCGACCAGGCCGCGCTTGCGCTTGAAACAAGCAGGCTCGTGGATGAATCGCAAAGGAGCTCACAGCGAGACCAGGTTATTGCCAACATCTCCTCGCGTGTACGCCAGACACTGGACATTGATTCGGTGGTGCGTGTGGCTGCCGGTGAATTTCGCAAGGTGTTTGATTTGAAAGAGGCGGAAATTTCTGTTGGCGATCCTACCGCAGAGCCACCGAAGAGTCAAAAACAGACCGGTGCTCTGCGGATGAGATAAGGAAAGACACATGTCAAGGACAGTCCGGAAAGGAATATTGTGATCCGATCCAGATTCCCACTCGCGCTGCAGCTCGTACTGTGGTTTCTCCTGATATCCACCGTTCCTCTGGTGCTGGTATATAACTTCATGCAAAGTCAAATGCAGGAAGCTTACATGAATGCCCGCCTGGATACTCTTGACAACCAGGCGCGGGTGTATAGTGCACGGCTTGAGAACGCTCCCGGAAAAGAGCAGGAATTGACCGTTTCAATCTCGAATTCCTTTCCGGAGGTGGATTTCTTCCTGCTTGGGCTCGACGGATTCTATATGGCGCATTCCGATCCGAACAAGGTGGGCACCTCGGCAGCGGACGATATCGGCATTGACCTTACGCGCCTGCTGCTAACCAGGGACACAACGACTGTCATGGATGCTGAACTAGACTTGATGGCAGCTACCTATCGCCGCTCTTTCAGCGAACCCGCAGCGGTCGCAACCGGCAAGTTGAGTGCGCGTCAGTCAGCCATGGACTCGCTCACCGGAACTGTCATGTCCATGCTCGTGTCAAGTCTGCTGGGAATCGGGATTCTGCTTGGAATCGCCGTGGTGTGGTGGTTGCGACCTGCCCTTCAATTGTCGAATTTTGCCGCTGACCTCGGAAACAGGAAATATGATACAGACCTGGATCCAGAACAGTTCGCCACCGAATTGGAGTCTGTCACGTAGGCGGTGGGTTTTGAAAAAGGCGAACTTCTTGTAAGATGGTGTTGTTGAAGACACCCCAACAAGGAGTTCGCCCATGTCCATTGTTGTCCTGAAACTGAAACCTGTCAAGCG